>NZ_JBHXNP010000045.1:0-68375 GCF_042719495.1 Streptomyces sp. NPDC058525 | reverse complement strand
TGAAAGATCGGGGCTCCGCCCCGGACCCCGCGCCTCAAACGCCGGCGGGGCTGGAGGTGCCGGCGGGGCTGGGTGGGCCGGCTGGGGTGGATGTGTCGGGTGGGGTGGATGTGTCGGGTGGGTGGGTGTGTCGGCGGGGGTGGTGCGGGGCGGGGGCGGCCCTGGGAATTGGAGGGGGTTGGGCCTACCTTCAGCCGGGTGGGTGTCTTGGGGATCGTTGTGGCCGCCGGGTACGGGGGCGTTGTGGGGCTGTTGCTGCCGCGGGCGCTGTGGCGGTTGTCCGTCGGGGCGGGGGAGCCCTGGCGGGATCGGTGTCCGGAGGGGCACCTGGTGCCGGGGTGGCTCGGTGCGGCCCGGTGTCGGGTCGCCGCGGGGGACGGGGCTCCGCATGTGTACGGGCGGCGGGCCGTGCCCCTCGCCGTCCTCAGCGGGGCCGTCTGCGCCGCGCTCGGGGCCGCCGTGGGGGCGCGGCCCGAGGCGCTGGCCTACGTGGGGCTCGCCCCGGTGCTCGTGCTGCTCGCCCTCGTAGACCGCGCGGTGCACCGGCTCCCCGACGTACTGACCCTGCCGCTCGCCGCCGCGGCCGCCGCCGGGCTCGGAGCCGCGGCCCTCCTGCCCCGCGCCGCCGGCGACTGGCGGCTCGCGCTGTTCGGCGGGGGCCTGCTCGCGACCGGGTACCTGGCGCTCTTCCTGATCCACCCCGCCGGGATGGGGTTCGGCGACGTCAAGCTGGCGATCTCGCTGGGGGTCGCTCTTGGGTGGTACGGGTGGGGGGTATGGGCCGCGGGGGCCTTCCTGGGCTTCCTCTACGGGGCCCTGTACGGCCTTTTCCTGCTGCTGCGCGGCTCCGCGACCCGCAAGGACGGCTTCGCCTTCGGCCCGTTCATGGCCGCCGGAGCACTCACCGGAGTGCTGCTGGGCGGTTTCGGAGCGTAATCGTGGCGCGGCAATGCACGCATCTCGCTTTACGAAGGGTTATGGTGGAACCCCCCCCTCGGGCCGGTCCGTATCCCCCCCACGGACCGGCCCGTTTTTTGTTCTCCGCCCCCTACCGGCATCCGCGCAGGTCAGCCGCGCTGGGCCCAGAGGTTGGTGCCGGGGGTGGACACCGCGAAGGAGTCGATCTCCTTCAGCTCGGCCTCGGAGAGCGGATCGGCCGCCAGCGCGGCCACGTTCTCCTCCAGCTGCCGCACGCTCGACGCGCCGATCAGCGCCGAGGTCATCCGGTCATCGCGCAGCACCCACTTCAGCGCCAGCTGCGCCAGCGACTGCCCGCGCCGCTCGGCGATCTGGTTCAGCCCGCGCAGCCGGCGGAGCACCTCGTCCGACAGCAGGTCGGGGTTGAGCGACTTGCCCTGGGTGGCCCGCGAGCCCTCCGGGATCCCGCCCAGGTACTTGCCCGTCAGGAGCCCCTGCGCGAGCGGCGCGAAGGAGATGCAGCCCATGCCGGCGTCCTCGAGGGTGTCCAGCAGCCCGTCGTCCTCGGTCCAGCGGTTGATCATGGAGTACGAGGGCTGGTGGATCAGCGGACGCACCCCCATCCCGCGCAGGATCCGCACCGCCTCGGCCGTCTGCTCCGCGGTGTACGAGGAGACGCCGACGTAGAGCGCCTTGCCCTGCTGGACCGCGGACGCCAGGGCGCCCATGGTCTCCTCCAGCGGGGTCTCCGGGTCGAAGCGGTGCGAGTAGAAGATGTCGACGTAGTCCACGCCCATCCGCCCGAGCGAGGCGTCGAGCGAGCTCAGCAGGTACTTGCGGCTGCCCCACTCGCCGTACGGCCCCGGGTGCATCAGGTAGCCGGCCTTGGTGGAGAGGATCAGCTCGTCGCGGTAGGACGCGAAGTCCTGGGCGAAGACCTTCCCGAAGTTCAGCTCGGCCGACCCGGGCGGCGGGCCGTAGTTGTTCGCCAGGTCGAAGTGGGTGATGCCGAGGTCGAAGGCCCGGCGCAGGATCGCCCGCTGGGACTCGAGCGACTTGTCGTCGCCGAAGTTGTGCCAGAGGCCGAGGGAGACGGCGGGGAGCTTGAGGCCGCTGTGGCCCGTGCGCCGGTACTCCATGGAGTCGTAGCGCGCGGGCTCTGCCCGATAGGGATTGGTATCAGTCACGTTGTCCTCCCTATCACGGAGCTGTGACAGACCGAGTTGGGTACCCCCTCCCGCCGCGCAGTAATGTGGCGCACTCGGGGGACCGCAATTCGCACGGGGGCATTGCACGGAGGGGCTGGAAGATCGTGAAGCTGCGCGACCTGGTGTACAGGCTCTACGCACGCCGGGTGGAAGGCCGCCTCGACCATGACGCGGCGCCCAAGCACATCGGCGTCATCCTGGACGGGAACCGGCGCTGGGCGAAGGCGTCCGGAGGCACCACGGAGCAGGGCCACCAGGCCGGAGCCGACAAGATCTCCGAGATGCTGGGCTGGTGCACCGAGACGGACGTCGAGGTCGTGACCCTGTGGATGCTCTCCACGGACAACCTGGACCGGCCGGAGGTCGAGCTCCGCCCGCTGCTCAACATCATCGAGAACACCGTACGGGGCCTGGCCGCGGACGGCCGCTGGCGCGTCCACCACGTCGGCAACCTCGACATCCTCCCCGCGCGGACGCAGACCGTGCTGAAGGAGGCCGAGCAGGCCACGCACGACGTCGGCGGAATACTCGTCAACGTCGCCGTCGGCTACGGCGGCCGTCAGGAGATCGCCGACGCGGTCCGCTCGCTGCTGCTGGAGCACGCGCAGAAGGGCACCTCCTTCGAGGAGCTCGCCGAGATCCTGGACATCGACCACATCGCGGAGCACCTCTACACGCGCGGCCAGCCCGACCCGGACCTCGTGATCCGCACCAGCGGCGAGCAGCGGCTGTCCGGATTCATGCTGTGGCAGAGCGCCCACTCCGAGTACTACTTCTGCGAGGTCTTCTGGCCGGCCTTCCGCAAGGTCGACTTCCTGCGGGCCCTGCGCGACTACGCGGCCCGCCACCGGCGCTACGGCACCTGACCCGCCCGGATTCACCCGGGTGGTCTCTGACGCCCCTTCGGTCACCGCCGCACCCTGCTTCCCAACCCTTCACCTGGGATTCACCCAGCGTCAGTCATATGCCATGGCATGGCCTGGCCTGATCGGGGAATACCACTTTCAGGTCGATGCCCGATCCACGGGTGTCGAGTCTCAGCGGACGGCATGGGGCCGTCCGCCCGGGAGGCCCTTTGCACCAGGACGCACGTGCGGTTCGCACGGACGGAGTGGAGGGCCGGGAATCGGCCCTGGCATGGGTGCCGATGACCGGTCCGGTCTTCATGGCCCGACCTCTTCCGAGGGGGTACGTCCTTCCGTGGTGACCAGCACAAAGCGCCGCCTGCCCGACAGGCGGACCTACGTCCTCGACACCAGCGTCCTGCTGGCAGACCCCAACGCGATCTCCCGTTTCGACGAGCACGAGGTCGTGCTCCCGATCGTGGTGATCACCGAGCTGGAGGCAAAGAGGCACCATCCCGAACTCGGCTACTTCGCGCGCCAGGCCCTGCGCCTGCTCGACGACTTCCGGGTCCGGTACGGACGCCTCGACGCCCCCATCCCACTGGGCGATCTGGGCGGCACCCTGCGCGTCGAGCTCAACCACTCCGACCCGGGTGTCCTGCCCGCCGGCTTCCGACTGGGGGACAACGACTCGCGGATCCTCGCGGTCGCCCGCAATCTCCAAGCCGAGGGCTACGACGTCACGGTGGTCTCGAAGGATCTCCCACTGCGCATCAAGGCCTCCTCCGTGGGGCTGATCGCCGAGGAGTACCGCGCGGAGCTCGCGATCACCGATGCCGGCTGGACCGGCATGAGCGAGCTCGCCCTCTCCGGCGAGCAGGTGGACCTCCTCTACTCCGAGGAGCGCCTGTACGTCCCGGAAGCGGCCGAACTCCCCGTGCACACCGGGCTGGTCCTCCAGTCCGAGCGGGGCAAGGCGCTGGGCCGGGTCACGGCCGACGGCAACGTGAAGCTCGTACGGGGCGACCGGGAGGCCTTCGGGCTGCACGGCCGCAGCGCCGAGCAGCGCATCGCCCTGGACCTCCTCCTCGACCCCGAGATCGGGATCATCTCGATGGGAGGCCGGGCGGGTACCGGAAAGTCGGCGCTGGCCCTCTGCGCGGGCCTGGAGGCGGTGCTGGAGCGCAGGCAGCACCAGAAGGTGATGGTCTTCCGGCCGCTGTACGCGGTGGGCGGGCAGGAGCTCGGCTACCTGCCGGGTGACCAGGGCGAGAAGATGAGCCCCTGGGCGCAGGCCGTCTTCGACACCCTCTCCTCCGTCGCCGGGCGCGCGGTCATCGAAGAGGTGCTGAACCGCGGGATGCTGGAGGTCCTGCCGCTCACGCACATCCGCGGCCGCTCGCTGCACGACGCCTTCGTGATCGTGGACGAGGCCCAGTCGCTGGAACGGAACGTCCTTCTGACCGTTCTGTCCCGGGTCGGCGCGAATTCGCGGGTCGTTCTGACCCACGACGTCGCCCAGCGGGACAACCTGCGGGTCGGCCGGTACGACGGAGTCGTCGCCGTCGTCGAGAAGCTGAAGGGGCATCCGCTCTTCGCGCACATCACCCTGACGCGTTCGGAACGCTCCCCGATCGCCGCGCTCGTCACCGAGATGCTGGAGAACCTCTGACCCCGGCCGGCCCCTGACAGGGGGCTGAAACGGTCAAAAATCCCATAGCGGGAAAGTGAGTTGGCGCCGCCCGGCAAAGGCCCCAGAGCCTAGCCGGGCGGCGTCGTGCTGCACAGCCCTTTGGCGAAACAAGCGGCGACATGCCAGGTGTGACCTTTCCCACGCAACGCAGAATTGCCCTGTGGTGTCGAGGTCCGGCAGAGTCTGTTTTCCGTCAGGCCCCGCATACGGCACTCCCGTATCTCCCGTGAGGTACGCAGCACCACCACAACTCCACAGCCGATTGCCGTATGCCGCCCGCAGTTTCACGCGGCAGCCTCCGCAGGGAGCAGCTGTCCACGGGCCCGCGTCTCCAGTGACCCCAGAACCACGGAGACCAGTGTCGAGGGGCACTCTTGCGCCCGCTCGGTCACTGCGGACGCTGCTGGAAGGACACCGTGTGAGCCGGATCTCGGTTCGGGGCTTCGCAGTGGCTTCGGCCACCGCGGTCACCACCGTCGGCGCAGTCGTGGGCGTTGCCACCGGCGACCCCACCTCGAACGATCTCGAGACGACCGCGTCCGGGGCGACCCTCCTCACTGACATCCCGGTCGGCGACCAGGCCCAGGTCCAGACCGCGTCCCTGACGCAGCAGGCCGACACCATCGCCCACGCCGCCGACGCCGACGCCAAGCGCTCGGCCGAGGAGGCGGCCCGCCTCCAGGCCGCCGAGGACGCCAAGTCCAAGAAGGCCGAGGCCCAGAAGGCCGCGGACGAGAAGGCCAAGAAGGAACGCGAGGCGAAGGAGGTGGCCAGCCGCTCCGCCGCCCGCGACGCCGGAGACTTCGCCGTCCAGAGCTCCTACACGGTCGCCCAGGTCAAGGCCATCGCCCAGCAGATGGTCCCGGCCGGCCAGTTCCAGTGCTTCTCGAACATCATCAACCAGGAATCCACCTGGAACTACCTCGCCGTGAACAAGTCCTCGGGCGCGTACGGCCTGGTCCAGGCGCTCCCGGGTTCGAAGATGGCCTCGGCCGGTGCCGACTGGCGCACCAACCCCGCCACGCAGATCAAGTGGGGCCTGAACTACATGGAAGACCGGTACGGCAGCCCGTGCGGAGCCTGGAGCTTCCACCAGGCCAACGGCTGGTACTAGGCGACACCGCCGCACCCGCTCGACCCCGGGGAGCCCCGCACCGTCCGACGGTGCGGGGCTCCCCGCGTGTACGGTCTTTCGAGGCGTGACAGTGGGGCGGGGGGAAGGGATTGACATGGCGAAGAGGGAAGGCTGGCTCGGCCGGCTCGGGAGCAGGCTGAACCGGATGGAGGCGCGGCTCCACGAGCGGCGCGCCGAAGTCGAGGCCGAGGCCAGAGGCGACCTGCCGCACCCCGCCCCCTCCGACCGGGTGCCGGCGCCCGCCGCGGCGGCCGCACCGGGCCCCGCGCCCACCCCGTCCTACCCCGAGCGCCCCGACCCGGTGAGCGTGGTCCCGTGGGGCATGCGGGTCGCCGCCGAGGTCAGCTGGCGGCTGCTGCTGCTGGCCGGGATGCTTTGGGTGCTGATGAAGGTGATCAGCGAAGTCCGCCTGGTCGTCCTCGCCTTCGCCGCCGCCATGCTCGTCACCGCGCTGCTCCAGCCGTTCGTGGTCCGGCTGCGCAGACTGGGCCTGCCCCGGGGGCTGGCCACCGCCGTCACCGCAATCCTCGGCTTCGTGGTCATCGGACTCGTCGGCTGGTTCGTGGTCTGGCAGGTCATGGAGAACCTCGACGACCTCTCCGACCGGGTCCGCGACGGCATCAACGAACTCAAACTCTGGGCGCTGGACAGTCCGTTCCACGTGACCGAGAAGCAGATCAACGACATCGCGAAGAACCTCAGCGAGACCATCGGCACCAACACCGAGCAGATCACCACGGCGGGCCTGCAAGGCGTGACCGTGCTGGTCGAGGTGCTGACGGGCATTCTGCTCGCGATGTTCTCGACGCTCTTCCTGCTCTACGACGGCAAGCGCATCTGGCACTGGACCCTCGCCCTCGTCCCGGCCGCCGCCCGGCCCGGCGTGGCGGGCGCCGGTCCGCGCGCCTGGCGCACGCTGACCGCGTACGTACGCGGCACCGTCCTGGTCGCGCTCATCGACGCCACCTTCATCGGCCTGGGCATCTACTTCCTGGACGTGCCGATGGCCGTGCCGCTGGCCGTCTTCATCTTCCTGTTCGCCTTCATCCCGCTGGTCGGCGCGGTGGTCTCCGGAGCGCTCGCGGTGGTCGTGGCGCTGGTGACCCAGGGCGTGTTCAGCGCCCTGATGGTGCTGCTGGTCGTGCTGGCCGTGCAGCAGATCGAGGGGCACGTGCTCCAGCCCTTCATCCTGGGCCGGGCGGTACGGGTGCACCCGCTCGCGGTGGTGCTCTCGGTGGCCGCGGGCGGCCTGATCGCGGGCATCGGGGGAGCGGTGGTCGCCGTACCGCTGGTGGCCGTCACCAACACGGCGGTGGGCTACCTGCGGGCGTACTCGCGCGAACAGTTGCACATGGGACACGGAGCGGTCGGCCCGGGCCCGCACGGGGCCACGGCCCTCGGCTCGGGGATGCGGGAGGGGGACAAGGGTGATCAGTGAGCCGGAGCTGGACGGGGAGTGGGGTCCGGAGCGGCCGGCCGAGCCGGTGGAGGAGGGCGCGGGGGAACGGCCGTTACAGCGGCCGGCCGCCCGCCCGTGGCTGTGGGCGCTGGGCGGTGCGGTGCTGGCCTCGGCGGTGTGGGCGGGGGCGCTCGCCGTGCAGGATCGTTTCACCACCGAGCCGAGGATCTCGTACCGGCACACCGAGAAGCTGTGCGCGCAGACGCAGCTGAAAGCGCTCGCCGCGGTGGCCGGGACCCTCGACGAGAGGCTGGACCGGCACGGGGAGCACCCCGCCCTGGACTGGGCCACCTGCGACTACGGCGGGCAGTGGGACGGGGAGGGGCTCGCCTACTACGGCGTAGTGGAGGTCGAGCACCACAAGAAGACCGATCCCGCGGCGGAGTTCGGGGTCGGCGGGACGCGCGATCCGTGGATCGGCCCGGAGACCGACGAGGTGCAGCAGGTCCCCGGCCTGGGGGAGCGGGCGCTGCTCCACGGCTACATGTCGGCGTCGCGGCTGGAGGTGCTCGACGGCGGCACCGTGTTCACGCTCACCGTCCAGTGGCACGGGGACGGCAAGGCCGGGGAGGACGGAGAGGACGGAGAGGGCGGGCGGGCCGCGGCCGACGAGGACGCGGTGGCGGCGGCCGCGATCGAGGACATGCGGGCGGTGATGGCGGCGCTGAAGAAGGGCTGAACGCGCGGGGCCCCGCGGCCGGGAACGGCAGCGGGGCCCTGTCCTTCGTACGGGTGACTACTCGGCGGCCAGGGCCGCTTCCGCGTCGAGGGTGACCGCGACGGCCTGGATCACCGAGGCGACCTTGAAGGCCTCCTGGACGGTCTCGCGGTCGACGCCGGCCTTGCGCAGGACCTGCTCGTGCGAGTCCAGGCACTGGCCGCAGCCGTTGATCGCGGAGACCGCGAGCGACCACAGCTCGAAGTCGACCTTCTCCACGCCCGGGTTGCCGATGACGTTCATCCGCAGGCCCGCGCGCAGCGTGCCGTACTCCGGGTCGGAGAGCAGGTGCCGGGTGCGGTAGAAGACGTTGTTCATCGCCATGACCGCGGCGGCGGACTTGGCCGCGGCGTACGCCTCGGGCGACAGGTTCGCCTTCGCCTCCGGCTCCAGCTCACGCAGGACGCGCGGGGAGCGGGCGGCGATCGCGCAGGACAGCACGGTGCCCCACAGCTGCTGCTGCGAGAGGGTGTCCTGGTTGCCGATGACCGAACCCAGGTTCAGCTTCAGGTCCTTGGCGAAGTCCGGAAGGGCGGACTTGAGGGCGTCGAGGGACATCCGTCACTCACCGGCCAGCAGCAGGCCGGCGTCCAGGGTGCCCTCGCCCTTGTTCCAGTTGCAGGGGCACAGCTCGTCGGTCTGCAGGGCGTCGAGGACCCGCAGGACCTCCTTGGGGTTACGGCCCACGGAACCGGCGGTCACCATGGTGAACTGGATCTCGTTGTTCTGGTCGACGATGAAGACCGCGCGCTGGGCGAAGCCGTCCTCGCCCTGGACGCCGCACGCCTGCATGAGCTCGTGCTTGGAGTCGGCCAGCATCGGGAAGGGCAGGTCACGCAGGTCGGCGTGGTCCTTGCGCCAGGCGTGGTGGACGAACTCGGAGTCGCCGGAGACGCCGAGGATCTGGGCGTCGCGGTCCTGGAACTCCTCGTTCAGCTTGCCGAACGCGGCGATCTCGGTCGGGCAGACGAAGGTGAAGTCCTTCGGCCAGAAGAACACCACGCGCCACTTGCCCTCATAGGTCTTGTGGTCGATCTGCGCGAACTCGCCACCCGCCTCGAGCGAGACACAAGCGGTCAGATCGTAGGTGGGGAACTTGTCACCGACAGTGAGCACGTGCTCTCCTTGCGGACAGGAAAGTGACCCTTTTGGGGGCTTTCCAAAGGGGTTGGACGGATCTCACATGCTGGCACAGCTGCATTGATTACGGAAATAGCTACACTTGAGCCCGGTGATCGGAGGTACCTATCAGTGGCTGCCGGTAATAGGGGAGCGAAGCAACCCACCCTGGCGCAGCTGCGTGCCTTCGCGGCCGTGGCCGAGCACCTGCACTTCCGGGATGCCGCCGCCGCCATCGGGATGAGCCAGCCCGCGCTGTCTGGGGCGGTGTCCGCCCTGGAGGAGGCGCTCGGGGTGCAGCTGCTGGAGCGGACCACCCGAAAGGTGCTGCTCTCCCCGGCGGGGGAGCGGATCGCGGCCCGGGCCCGGGTGGTGCTCGAAGCGATGGGCGGGCTGCTGGAGGAGGCCGAGGCGGTACGGGCGCCCTTCACCGGGGTGCTGCGGCTCGGGGTGATCCCCACCGTGGCGCCGTACCTGCTGCCGACCGTGCTCGGGCTGTTCCACCGGCGCTACCCGCGGATGGACCTCCAGGTCCACGAGGAGCAGACGGCCTCGCTGCTGGACGGGCTGGCCGGCGGGCGGCTCGACCTGCTGCTGCTCGCGGTGCCGCTGGGCGTGCCCGGCGTCACCGAACTGCCCGTCTTCGACGAGGACTTCGTCCTGCTGACGCCCCGGGAGCATCCGCTGGCCGGGCGCCGGGACATCCCGCGCGAGGAACTGCGCGGCATGCAGCTGCTGTTGCTCGACGAGGGGCACTGCCTGCGCGACCAGGCGCTGGACATCTGCCGGGAGGCCGGGCGGCCTTCGCGGGGGGCGGGGCGCGGCTCCGCGGCCGAGGGAGGCGGCGGACGGCGCGAGGGCGGGGCGGACGTCACCACGACCGCCGCCGGGCTCTCCACCCTCGTCCAGCTGGTCGCCGGAGGCCTCGGCGTGACGCTGCTGCCGCGCACCGCGCTGCGGCTGGAGACCACCCGCAACGAGTACCTCGCCACCGGCTGCTTCGCCGAGCCCGCGCCGACCCGCCGGATCGCCCTGGCCATGCGGACGGGGACGGCCCGCCAGGAGGAGTTCCGGGCGATCGCGGCCGCACTGCGGGAAGCCGTACGCCCGCTCCCGGTGTGGCCGACCGACTGAACCGGCGGGCCGTCCCGGGGCGGGCGCGGCTGCTCCGTACGCGAGCGCTCCGTACGCGAGCGCTCCGTACGCGAGCGCTCCGTACGCGGCCGCTGCGTACGCGGCTACTCCGTGCGCAGGCCGTCCGGGCGCATCAGGCGCAGCAGCAGCGGCAGGCTCAGCAGGGTGACCGCCAGGGAGACTCCCGCACCGATGCCGACCATCGTCAGGACCGAGCTCCAGTTGAACCGGATCGGGGCGCCCGCCATCTGCATCAGCACCGTGCCGAGAGCGAGCCCGACCACCGTGGCCAGGGCCAGGCCCAGGCCGATCGGGAGGGCGGTCTGCCACAGCACGGAGAAGCTGAGCGTGGAGCGCTTCGTGCCGAAGGCGACCAGCGCCGACAGCAGTTGCCTGCGCTCGCGCAGCTGCTCCAGCTGGGAGACCAGCAGGCTGGCGCCGATCAGCATCAGTACGAGAGCGGCGCCCACGAACAGGCCGGTCCGGATGGAGGCGTAGCGGTCGTTGACCTCGGTGGCCTGCAACGTCATGGGGACGGACAGCGGGTCGGCCTTGAAGGTGGCGTTCCGGGCCAGCTCCATCGCGTCGGGCACCTTCGGGTCCAGCTTCACGTACACCCAGGAGGACTGGTAGCCACCCATGCCCTTCGGGGCGGCCGCCGGGGTGGCCAGCAGCCCGGTCTCCATGGTGCCCGTGGGGCTCTTGCGGGCCGGCACGGTCCGGGCGTCGGCGGGCACGGTCCAGGCGACCGGCTGAGCGCCCTCGCCCTCGTTCTCCTTGCGGATGTTCCCGGCGAACAGCTTCTCGCCCGGCCGTGCGGTGTCGCCGGTCATGCCGCCCGGATCGGGGGCGCCGGTGAGCACGAAGACGTCGCCGTCCTTGCAGGAGGGCAGCTCGGCGACCTCCTTGAGGGCGTCGCAGGTTCCGGTCGTCACCGAGATCGCCTTGTCCGAATAGGACATGTCCAGGGTGCGCCCGGCATTGGTCGAGGACAGCGCGACGGCCTGGGTGACGCCCTTGGTCCCGGTCAGGACCTGGGCGACGGCCTCGCCCCCGCCGTCGGAGCGCTGCATGACGGAGATCGCGGCCCGGGTGGGGTCCTGGCCGGTGTCGCGGGTGTACGAGTCCTCGGTGGAAGCGAAGAGCATCTGCAGGGCGATGGCTCCGGCGACCGCGACGGCGATGCCGTTGACCAGCCGGGCGGAGGACCCGCTGGTGAGCTGGAGGCGGCGGGCGGCGAGCTGCCAGGAGACCGGTCCGGCGCCGCCGATCCGGCCGACGACCCGTTCGAGCACCCACGGGAGCAGGACGGTGATGCCGACGAGGAGCAGGACCACGCCGCCGGAGACCTGCCACTGGTTGAACTGTCCGCTGTCGTTGCCCATGCCGATCATCGGGGCCAGCAGTCCGAGTCCGGCCAGCGGGAGCAGCAGCCGCCACCAGATCCGGCGCTTGCGCGGGGTCGTCGTACGGACTACGCCGAGCGGCTCGATGACCACGCCGCGCAGGGCGAACAGGGTCACGGCGACGGCTGCGGCGGGCACGGCGAGCGCGATGAGCGCGGCCAGCCAGGGCGCCGGGTTGAGGTCGGAGGGGAAGACGCTGCGCTGGTAGAGGTCCATGGCCGGGGCCAGCCGGCGGGCGCCCAGGAAGAAGCCGGTGCCCAGGGCCAGGCCGATCAGCGATCCGGCGGCGGCCTCGCCGGCAGCGATCCGGCGGACCATGCGGCCGTCGGCGCCGACCAGGCGCAGGGCGGCGAGCCGGCGGTCGCGGCGGTCGCCGCCGAAGCGGACGGCGGCGCCGATGAACACGGCGACCGGCATCAGCAGCGCGACGAAGGTCAGCACCACCAGGAGCGTGAGGACGGGGTCGAGGCCCTCCTTCCGCAGGGTGTTCTCGAAGGCGGTGACCCGCTTGACGTAGTTGGGCGCGGCCTTCTGGAGCTCGGTGAGGCGGTCGCTGCCCGCGTAGAAGTAGAGGTCGCCGGGGCCCACCAGGCCCGCCTCGCCGATGGTCGCGACGATCTTCCCGTCGAGGCGGTCGCGCAGCAGCCTGCCCTCGCCGGTCTTCATCAGCCTGTCGAGGGCGGGGGAGACGACCAGTTCGCCGGGGCCGGGGAACTTCTTCACGCCCGGCGGCAGCGGGGCGTCCGGGCCCTCGGGCTGCACGAAGCGTCCGTCGACCCCGTAGGAGCGGTACGACTGGTTCGCGTCGAGGGTCAGCAGCGTGTCGCGGCCGGGCTGTTCGGCGGTGGGCGAGGTGTGCGTCTGGCGTGCGTCGCTGCGCGCGTCGCGGGCGGCCAGGGCGCTCGGGACCGCGCTGGTGACGAGCAGCAGGGCGACACCGAGGGCCACGCCTATGCCGGTGAGCAGGGTGCGGGTCCAGCCCGCGCGGCCGCCGGCGAAGGCGAAGCGGGCGCCCATGCCGAGGTCGCGGGACCAGGTCTGGAGCTTGCTCATACGATGCGCTCCATGTCGCGGGACTTGCCGTCGCGCACGACGATCTCGCGGTCGGAGTAGGCGGCCACCCGCGTCTCGTGCGTGACGAGGACGACGGCGGCGTTGGCGGACCGGGCGGCCTCGGTGAGCAGCTGCATGACCAGCTCGCCGTTGAGGGAGTCGAGGGCGCCGGTGGGCTCGTCCGCGAAGATCACCCGGGGCTGGGTGACCAGGGCGCGGGCGACGGCCACACGCTGGCCCTGGCCGCCGGAGACCTCGCCGGGCCGCTTGCGGGCCAGGTCCTCCACCTGGAGGCGCTCCATCCACTGCAGCGCCGTCCGCTCGGCCTCCTTGCGCTTGACGCCGGTCAGGCGCAGCGGGAGGGCGACGTTCTCGACGCAGGTCAGCTCCGGTACGAGCTGCCCGAATTGGAAGACGAAGCCGAACTCGCCGCGGCGCAGGGCGCTGCGCTCGGCGTCGTTCATGGCGGACAGCTCGCGGCCGGCGTAGGTGATGGTTCCGGAGTCGGGCGGGACGATCCCGGCGAGGCAGTGCAGCAGCGTCGACTTGCCGGAGCCGGAGGGGCCCATGACGGCGACGACCTCGCCGGGGTGGATGGAGAACTCGGCGCCGTCGAGGGCGCGGGTGGGCCCGTACTCCTTGCGGAGGCCGGTGGCGGTGAGCAGGGAACCGGCCGGGGTCATCGGCGTACCTCCTGGGCGAGCCGGTCGAGCCGGGCGGCGGTGAGCTCCAGCCACCGCAGGTCCGCCTCCAGGTGGAACAGGGCGTGGTCGCAGACCAGTTGGTCGGCGAGGTCGCCCTTGCGCTTGCGCTGGGTCAGGATGCGCATGAGGCGCAGGTGCTCGGCGCGCTGGGTGTCCAGCAGCTCGGCCGCGCTGCGGCCGGTGAGCAGGGCGAGGACGACCTTGGTGTACAGGGTCGAGTGGAGGTACGGCTCGGGCTTCTCGGGCTGGGAGAGCCAGGTCTCGACGTCGGTGATGCCGGCGTCGGTGATCGCGTACCGCTTGCGGTCGGGACCGCCGCCGCTCTCTATCCCGTCGACCTCGACGAGGCCGTTCTTCAGGAGCCGGGACATGGTCGAGTAGACCTGCCCGTAGGCGAGGGGGCGGTCGTGGCCGAACTTCTCGTCGAAGGCCCGCTTGAGGTCGTAGCCGTGGCGGGGGCCGGCCTCGAGGAGGCCGAGGAGGGTGTGACCGATGGACATGCCGACGACTGTACACCGTGTGTATACCTGCGATGTATACCCGCAGCGCATAGCCCGGCGGAGGAACGCCCCGGCCCCCGCCGGAGTACGAGCGGCGGGGGCCGGGGCGCAGCCCCCGACAGGGGGCGGGGCCGGGGCGGCGGGGTCAGTCCTGGGACTTCGGGGGCCGGCCGCGGCGTGGGATGGGGCCCGGTCCGGAGGGGAGGCGGCCGGACTCCGCGAGCGCCCGGCGCAGCAGGAATTCGATCTGGGCGTTGGCGCTGCGCAGTTCCTCCCCCGCCCAGCGGGCCAGCGCGTCGTACACGAGCGGATCGAGCCGCAGCAGCACCTGCTTGCGCGGCTGCCGGGCCGCCCGGCTCCCCTCCTCGGGCGGGGTCACTGGTAGAGGGTGCCCGCGTTGACCACGGGCTGGGCCGCACGGTCCCCGCACAGGACCACCAACAGGTTCGAGACCATCGCGGCCTTGCGCTCCGGGTCCAGGTCCACGATGTCCTCCTCGGCCAGGCGGTTCAGAGCCAGTTCGACCATGCCCACCGCGCCCTCCACGATCTGCTTGCGGGCCGCGACGACCGCGCCCGCCTGCTGGCGCTGGAGCATCGCGGAGGCGATCTCCGGAGCGTACGCGAGGTGCGTGAAGCGGGACTCGATGATGGACACCCCGGCCGCGTCGACCCGCGCGTGCAGCTCGGCGGCCAGCTTCTCGGTGATCTCCTCGGCGTTCCCGCGCAGCGAGAGGCCGCCCTCCTCGTGCGCGTCGTACGGGTACTCGATGGCGATGTGCCGGACGGCCGCCTCGGTCTGGGTCTCGACGAACTCCGTGAAGTCCTCGACCTCGAAGGTGGCCCGGGCCGTGTCCTCGACCCGCCACACCACGACCGCGGCCAGCTCGATGGGGTTGCCGTAGGCGTCGTTGACCTTCAGTACGGCCGTCTCGTGGTTGCGCACGCGGGTGGAGATCTTCTCCCGGGAGGTCAGCGGGTTGACCCAGCGCAGGCCGTCCGTGCGGATCGTCCCCCGGTAGCGGCCGAACAGCTGGACCACCCGCGCCTCGCCCGGCGCGATCGTGTTGAGTCCGGTCATCGCGATGAGCGAGGCGAGGAACAGCAGGGCGCCGGCCGCGATCAGCGAGGCCTTGACGGCGGCGCCCGGCATGACCGCGCCGGCGACTATCAGACCCACCCCGGCCGCGGCGCCCGCCAGTCCGAGCAGCAGCGCCAGGCCGCCGCCCGTGCTCCGCGCGGTGAATTCCCGTACGTCCTGTGGAGTGGAGACGTTGTTCGTCATCGTTTGCCCCGTTTCTCGTCGCCGCAGCTGGTCGAGCTGCTTATCAAAGTGATATCACTTTTTTCCCCTACGGCAACCCTTCGGGCATCGTGTGCGTCGGTTCCTGTGATGTGGGTGCTGATTCTCACGTCCGAATTGACCGATATTGGCCATGGTTGGTCAACCTTTGTCACAGCCTGCGGTGTTAGCTTTCTGAGCTGACGTCGGGGGGTATATCGAGCGGAGCGGGAGCGATGGGCCGAGCAGAAGCGCGTAGGGCGCAGCAGCAGCGCGGTGCGCGGCGGGCGCCGAGCGGACGCGCCAAGGGCGCCAAGGGCAAGAGCGGCGCCGGCAAACCCACCGGCATACGTCGCTTCTTCACCTGGAAGAAGGTCGTCGGCACCTTCTTCGGGATGATGCTGCTCGGCATGGCCGCCCTCATCGGCCTGTACTTCTACGTCGACGTGCCCAACCCCAACGAGCAGGCGACGCAGCAGAGCAACGTCTACAAGTGGGCCGACGGCACGACGATGGCCAGCACGGGCAAGGTCAACCGCGAGATCGTCGAGATCGACAAGGTCCCGAAGGACGTCCAGGCGGCGTTCATCGCCATCGAGAACAAGTCCTTCTACAAGGACCGGGGCGTCGACTTCAAGGGCCTGGCCCGCGGCCTGTGGAACACGGTCAGCGGCCAGGGCAAGGCCGGCGGTTCGACGATCACCCAGCAGTACGTCAAGAACCACTACCTGACCCAGGAGCAGACGGCGACCCGCAAGATGAAGGAGATGGTGATCTCCCTCAAGGTCGACCAGCAGATGGAGAAGCCCGAGATCCTCGCGGGCTACCTGAACACCAGCTACTTCGGACGCGGCGCGTACGGGATCCAGGCCGCGGCCCAGGCCTACTACGGGGTCGACGCCTCGCAGCTGAACCTGGCGCAGGGCGCCTACCTCGCCGCCGTCCTCCAGGCCCCGAGCCAGTACGACTGGGCGGTGGCCGGACCCAAGGCCCAGGAACTGGTCATGACCCGGTTCAACGGCACGCTCATCAACATGGTCGACATGGGTGAGCTGGACGAGGCCAAGAAGGCCGAGACCAAGTTCCAGGAGCCGATCAAGCCGAAGGCCCGCGCCGGCATGGACGGCCAGAAGGGCTACCTGGTCGAGGCGGCCGACGCCGAGCTCGTCCGGGGCGGTGCGCTGACCAAGAAGCAGATCGACGCCGGCGGCTGGACGATCACGCTCAACATCAACCCGAAGAACCAGGCGGCGCTGGAGAAGGCCGTCCAGGACGAGCTGGAGTCCAAGCTCGACCGCAAGGACCCGAAGGGCCGCCCGCAGGACCAGAGCGTCCAGACCGGCGTCACCTCGGTGGACCCGAAGACCGGCGCGATCGTCGCGATGTACGGCGGTACGGGCTTGCAGGACAAGTACGCGAGCAACGCCCTGCGCGACGACTTCCAGCCGGGCTCGACCTTCAAGCCCATCGTGCTCGCCTCCGCCCTGCAGAACAACGCGACCACGCAGGACGGCAAGCCGATCACCCCGAACGCGATCTACGACGGCACCAGCAAGCGCCCGGTCGTCGGCAGCAAGATCCCGTTCAACCCGCAGAACCAGGACGACAAGGACTTCGGCAAGGAAATCACCGTCCAGAGCGCGACCAACGACTCGGTCAACTCCGTCTACGCGCAGATGATCGTGGACGTCGGCCCGCCGGCCGTGAAGAAGACGGCCCTCGCCCTCGGCATGACGGACCGCGAGGGCTGGCCCGAGGACAAGCCGGCCATGTCGCTCGGCACCATGAGCACCAACACCGTGGAGATGGCGGGCGTCTACGCGACCTTCGACAACCACGGCAAGAAGGTCACGCCGACCATCATCAAGTCCGCCGAGCACAAGGACCTGGAGTACAAGCCGGCCGAGCCCGCCATCGGAGCGCAGGCCGTCAGCCGCCAGACCGCCGACACCGTCACCAAGGTGCTCACCGGCGTGGTCGACGACGGCTCCGGCAAGAACGTCAAGAGCGGTGCCTACGAGGCCGCCGGCAAGACCGGTACCACCGAGTCCAACGTGGCCGGCTGGTTCACCGGGTACACCCCCGAACTGGTCACCGTCGTCGCGATGTTCGGCGAGGACCCGGTCACCCACGGCCAGGTCACCCTCACCGGCACCGCCGGCCTCGGCCGAGTGGGCGGCTCCAGCTTCCCCTCCAAGATCTGGAAGGCCTACACGGAGGCCGTGCTCAAGGGCGTGAACACGGGCGAGTTCGACGTCTCCGAGGCGGAGATGGGTGCCTCGCAGGCCCCGTCGCGCAGCCCCTCCCCGCCCCCCTCGCACAGCGCCTCCAGCCAGCCGCCGGCCAGCAGCGCACCGCCGTCGAGCTCGCCGACGCCGTCGTCGTCCCCGACGCCGAGCAGCACCCCGACGAAGTCGCCGACTCCGACCAAGTCCCCGACGCCGACGGCGACCGACACCGGCGGCCCGAAGCCGCCGGACCCGGGCCCGCTGTTCCCGCACGCGGGCGGTCACTGACCGACACCGGCAACACCACTGCCCCGCAGCCTGTGAAGGCTGCGGGGCAGTGGCGTTCGCAAGCGGGGCTCAGCGCCGTTCGTGACCCGGCGGCAGCGCCAGCTCGAACCAGACCACCTTGCCGCTGCTGAGCCGGGTGGCGCCCCAGCGGCGGGCCATCCGGTTCACCAGGAACAGGCCGCGGCCGCCCTCGTCGGTGTCCCGGGCCCGGCGCTGGCGCGGCAGCTGCGGGGAGTCGTCGCCGACCTCGCAGCGCAGTACGTCCGTACGCAGCAGGCGCAGCGTAACGGGCCGTTCCGCGTACCGCACGGCATTGGTGACCACCTCGCTGACGAGCAGCTCCAGCGAGTCCTGGAGCTCCTCCAGGCCCCACCGGGTCAGGGCGCGCCGGGCGAAGCGGCGGGCGCGGCCCGGAGCGGTCTCCTCCGGGTCCAGGAACCAGTACGCGACGTCGCTGGGCGCGATCCCGTCGAACCGGGCCGCGAGCAGCGCGATGTCGTCGTCCCGGTCGCCCGGGCCGAGCATGTCCAGCACGTCGTCGCACAGGGCTTCCAGCGGCGGCGGGTGGTCCAGGCCGGTCAGCTGGGCGGTGGTCGCCAGGCGCTCGCGGAGCTGCTCGATGCCGGTCCACACGTCCCGCAGCCGGGACTCGACCAGTCCGTCGGTGTACAGCAGCAGGGTGGCCCCGGCGGGCGCGTCCAGCTCCACGGCCTCGAAGTCCACGCCGCCGACGCCGATGGGGGCGCCCGGGGGTACGCGGAGCACCTCGGCCCGGCCGCCCAGGTGCAGCAGCACCGGCGGCGGGTGGCCGGCGTTGGCGATGGTGATCCGGTGCGAGACGGGGTCGTAGACCGCGTACAGGCAGGTGGCCATGCGGTCGGAGCCCAGGCGCTGGGCCTGCTCGTCCAGGTGGTGCAGGACCTCGGCGGGCGGCAGGTCCAGCTGCGCCAGGGTCTGCGCGGTGGTGCGGAGCTGGCCCATGATCGCCGCGGAGGTCATGGAGTGCCCCATGACGTCGCCGACGACGAGCGCGACCCGGCTGCCGGGCAGCGGTATGGCGTCGTACCAGTCGCCGCCGACGCGCGCCGTCTCGGCGGCGGGCAGGTAGCGCGAGGCGAGCCGCACCCCGGTGGGCTGGGGCAGGCTGTCGGGCAGCATGGTGCGCTGGAGCTCGTCGGCGATGTACGCCTCGCGGCCGTACAGCACCGCCTTGTCGATGCCGAGCGCGGTGTGGGTGGCCAGCTGGGCGGCGACCAGGAGGTCGTTCTGCTCGAAGGCGGGCCGCTCGGGGCTGCGCAGGAACACGGCCGCGCCGATCACCCGGCGGCGCCCGCGCAGCGGTGCCAGCACGGCCCGGTTGCCGCGCGGCAGCGGATGGTCCGAGCCCAGCAGTTCGGGCAGCGCGGCCTTGGCTGCCGCGGAGGACCCGAAGACGGGCCGTACGCCGCGCAGCACCTCGGCGAGCGCGCCGCCGGACCGGATCTCGCACAGCTCGGCCGCGGGCAGGTCACCCTGCGGGCCGACCAGCGGCAGCTGGCTGAAGTCGAGCTCGCCGGTGGCCCCCGCGGCCCCGGCGAGGTCCAGGCCCGCGCCGATGGTGCCGCCCGAGACGGCATCGGTGAGATCGTCGATCGGCCGGAGCCGGTCGGTGCGCCGCAGCCTTAAAACGACCGGGCCGAGGGGACGCTCGTCCCCGACCGGCAGCGGGTCGCGCAGGTAGACGAGGATGGCGTCCGAGAACGTCGGCACGGTGGCCCGGCACAGGCCGAGCACGATCTCGTCGAGGTCGATGCCGCGGGCGATCCGCCGTGTGGCGGCGCCGACGAAGCGCAGCCGGTCCCCTTCGCGGCGCGCGGCGGTGTCCCCGGCGCCTCCGCCGGCCGGTATGCCGGCCCCGCCGCCGTGCCGGTCGCCTCCCGCGGGGTGCGGGGATCCCGGGGCGGGGCCGTCCTGGCCGCCGGCCGGGCCCTGGGCCGCGTCCCGGGCGGGGAGGGCCTGCGGGCCGTCGGCGGCCGCGTTGCGCGCGGCGCCCGTGTCCCTGGACCGGGCGGCGCCGCCGTCCCGGGACCGGGCGGCACCCCGGGGCCGGGGGAGACCGGCAGGGCCGCCGCCGGGCTCCGCGCCCGGGCCCTGCGCATGCGTGCGTACGGCCTCGGCGGCGGCGATGGGCGCCTTGCCGTGGCCGGCCTCGTCCGTACCTCCGCCGGAGGCGACGGGCTGCGGGCCCTCCTGAGAGGTGGGGTACTCCGTCACGCGTGGCATTCCGTCCGTCTGCGCTCGATGTGCGCTGCACTCAACTCGGTCAGTCGCGGTATACCCGCTCAGCGGCCGGGGCACCATCACCCCGCGATACCGCGTCTCCCCCGTTACCTCTCGCTCTGCGTCGACCTCCGGTCAAATCCCGCGTACGGCACGACACTTGCGCACACAGGGTCTCATCGCGCCGCCCTCCGCGCGCGACCTTGCGGAGGACGATCCTACGTTTGCATGCCAGGGGCGCATCAAGGGTCTCATGAGGTCATATGAGCCGGGGTGCGGTCCCAGTCCTCGGGGAGGTCCGGAACCGTCCAGGCCGGATCCGGCCGCCAGTTCTCCCAGCCGTCGCCGAACGGCGCACCCCACTGCCGGATGACCTCGACCGCCGCCCGGCCGGCCTCCCGCACCCGCTCCGCCTCCTCCGGGCCCATCAGCCCGGAGCGCTGCGCCTGGGCGAACTCGTCCTCGTCGCGCCACTTCAAGCTGCGGTCCGGGTAGACGGAGATGTCGAGGAAGTGGTCCACGGAGTCGACCCCGCCGGACCACCGCGAGCGCGGCTCCTCCAAGTTCACGTACCAGCTCTTGAACCGCCAGCCGTGCTCCCAGAACAGCCACACCGACCACGGCTCCCCGGGACGGGCCAGCTTCAGCACGCCCGCGCCGAACCAGCGCGAGCGCACGGTGGTGCGCGGCGCGGTGTAGCGGGTGGCGAGCGGCTCCTCGTGGACCGGGGTGCCGTCGGCGAGCACCGGTTTGACGCACTGGGTGCCGGGGGCCATCCAGACGGCGAGCAGTTCGTCGGTGTCCTGCACCACCGTCACGGGACGGCAGATGTGCACCTGCCCCTTCAGCCCCGGGGCGTGGTCGCGGTAGCGCCAGAGGATCTGCTCCCCGGGCGCCCAGTGCGTGCCCTGCGCACGGGTGCGCGCGGCGCTGCCCGCAGGCCTGAAGGTACCTGTCATGCGCAGATCTTAGGGCTGGCGCCCCCGCGGATGCTGCGGTGCAGGTCACCGTGGGGGCGGGGGACGGTAAACGACCGGATTCGGACCCTGTCGGGGGGCCGCTCAGGGGTGGGTCATGCGCAGCACGTCCAGCGCCTCGTCGAGCTGTTCGAGGGTGAGCGCGCCGCGGTCGACGTAGCCGGACTCCAGGACGACCTCCCTGATCGTCTTCCGCTCGGCGAGGGACTTCTTGGCGACCTTGGCCGCTTCCTCGTAGCCGATGTACCGGTTCAGCGGGGTCACCACGGAGGGGGAGGATTCGGCGTACTCCCTGGCCCGCTCGGCATTGGCGGTGATCCCGTCCACCGTGCGGTCGGCCAGCAGGCGGCTCGCGTTGGCGAGCAGCCGGACCGATTCGAGGAGGTTGCGGGCCATCACGGGGAGCATCACATTGAGCTCGAAGTTGCCGGCCGCGCCCGCCACCGCGACGGTGGCGTCGTTGCCCGTCACCTGTGCGGCGACCATCAGGACGGCCTCGGGGACGACCGGATTGACCTTCCCGGGCATGATCGAGGATCCCGGTTGCAGATCCGGGAGATTGATTTCGGCCAATCCGGTGCGCGGGCCGGAGGCCATCCAGCGCAGATCGTTGCAGATCTTGGTGAGCGAGACGGCGATCGTACGGAGCATCCCCGAGGTCTCCACCAGCGCGTCCCGCGCCCCCTGGGCCTCGAAGTGGTCGCGGGCCTCGGTGAGCGGCAGCCCGGTGTCCGCGGCCACCTCGGCGATCACGGCTGCGGAGAACCCGGGCGGGGTGTTGATCCCGGTGCCCACCGCGGTGCCGCCCAGCGGCAGCTCGGCCAGCCGCGGCAGGGCCGCGCGCAGCCGTTCGACGCCGTAGCGGACCTGGGCGGCGTACCCGCCGAACTCCTGGCCCAGGGTGACCGGCGTGGCGTCCATCAGGTGTGTCCGGCCGGCCTTGACGACCTGCGCGAATTCGGCCGCCTTGCGCTCCAGCGCGGCGGCGAGGTGCTCCAGGGCCGGGATCAGGTCGCGGGTGACGGCGGCGGTGGCGGCGATGTGGATGGACGAGGGGAAGACGTCGTTGGAGCTCTGCGAGGCGTTGACGTGGTCGTTGGGGTGGACCTCCCGGCCCAGCCGCTCGGTGGCCAGGGTCGCGATCACCTCGTTGGCGTTCATGTTGGACGAGGTGCCCGAGCCGGTCTGGAAGACGTCGATGGGGAAGTGCTCGTCCCAGCGGCCCTCGGCGACCTCCTCGGCGGCGGACCGGATCGCCTCGGCGACGTCCTGCTCCACGACGCCGAGCCGTGCGTTGACCACGGCGGCCGCGGCCTTGACGCGGGCGAGCGCCTCGATGTGGGCGGGCTCCAGCCGCTGCCCGGAGATGGGGAAGTTCTCCACCGCGCGCTGGGTCTGAGCTCGCCATTTGGCGTGGGCGGGCACCCGTACGTCGCCCATGGAGTCGTGCTCGATCCGGAACGCTTCGGCCTGCTGCTGATCGGTCATTTTCGTGGCCTCCTCAAAAAGTTGAGCAATTGTCTTGTTCGAAGTGTTCCCAACTCCCCTACCGGCCAGTAAATACCGGGGGTAACACCGGCACTCGGGGAGGCGTTCATGACACGTGCACACAGGAAACCCAGGCTCAGATGTACCTTCGCCGCCATCGCGGCGGCCGCGGCCGCCCTCGGGGGCGTCACCGCCATCACCCCCACGGCCCACGCGGCGGTGCCCGCGGCAGCGGCGGCAGGGGCGGTGACCCCCCTCTCGCCCGAGCTGGAGGCGATCCGCGCGGCCGAGGCCGTCAGGATCTACGGCGACTCCGCCGTGCGCCCGCTCGCCGAGCGCAAGACCGGCCTGATCTCGCTGGGCGACAGCGAGATCTCCGGCGAGGGCGTCGGCAACTACGACCCCGCGACCAACACGCCGAACAACCAGTGCCACCGCTCGCCCGACGCGGCGATCCACCGCACCGGCATCCCGGCCGACCTCACCTTCAACGTCGCCTGCTCCGGCGGGTACACCGGCAACATCAGGATCGGCGGCAGCAAGCAGTACGCCGACGAGCTGGTCCAGAGCGACAGCCTGGCCATCAAGGCCCGCAACACGAAGATCAAGATGGTGCTGCTGGTCGCCGGGGCCAACGACGACCTGCAGTTCGGCCCGGTCATGACCGACTGCGTCACCCGCTGGGTGCTCAGCCAGGGCACCTGCGAGCCCAAGTACGCCCCCGGCTGGCAGGCGCGCGTCGACGGGCTGAAGCCCAAGGTCGAGGCCACCGTCGCCGACCTCAAGACGGTGATGCGCGGCGCCGGCTACGCCGACTCCGACTACAAGCTGGTCGTCATGGGCTACCCCAGCCCCATCGGTCCCGACTTCCACGACAACCCGAACTTCCCCGGCAAGCTGCCCGGCGGCTGCGCCGGCTACGACTCCGACGCCACCTGGGGCCGCAACTACGCGGTACCCACCTTCGAGAAGGGCATGCGCGCCGCGGCCCTCGCCTCCGGCGCCGTCTACCTGGACAACTCGCGGCTCTTCCACGGGCACGAGGTGTGCATGGAGGACACCTGGGCCCGCGGCCTCTACCTGGACCTCGCCGACCACTTCCCGTGGGACGAGAACACCGCCCGCCAGTCCTTCCACCCCAACTACCGGGGCCACGGCGCGTTCGCGTCCTGCCTGACCCAGCTCTACAACTCCGGCCTGCGCGAGGCCTCCTGCGCCGACCCCGCGAGCACCGGCACCCCCGTCCTCCAGGCCGGGGCCTGGGACGACAAGTTCAAGCCCCTGAAGAACGAGGCGACCGGCACCTGCCTCGACTCCAACGGCGGCTCCAGCGCCAATGAGACGGCCGTCCTGGGCTGGGACTGCCACGGCGGCCGCAACCAGGGCTGGTGGTACGACTCCGCCCGCAAGTCCGTCCACATCGAACTGACCCAGGACCGCTGCCTCGACGCCCCCGGCGCCAACTACGGCCCCGGCACCGGCCTGATCATCTGGAACTGCCACGGCGGCGCGAACCAGCAGTTCGTCCGCGACGGGGCCACCCTGCGCCCCGCGGCCTCCCCCGGCATGTGCCTGACGGTCGCCGCCGCCCGCGAGCCGCTGCGCCTGCAGACCTGCAACGGCTCGGCGAACCAGCGCTTCGCGTAACCCCGCCCCGATCCGCCCCTACGACCCCCCCACACCCGGCCGGCGCACCCCGGCCGGGTGTCACACGTCGCGCAGCAGCTTGCGCACATCCCTCGGCCGGTTGGTGATGATCGTGTCGACCCCGAGCCGCACGCACAGCTCGACGTCCTCCGCCTCGTCCACGGTCCACACCCGCACGGCCAGCCCCTTGGCCTTCAGCCGGGCCACCAGCCCCGGATCCCGCCGCACCAGGTCGATGCCGGGGCCCGCGTGGGTCGCGTACGGGGGCCGCACCGGGCGGACCGCACGCTCGATCAGGAACACGGTGGGCAGGCCGGGCGCGAGCCGGTGCATCCGCGTCAGCGCGGTCCGCGAGAAGCTCATCACCTCGACGCGGCCCGAGGCCCCGTCGGCCAGACCGTACTCCCGGAGCATCCGCACCAGCTCGGCCTCCAGCCGCCCGCCCGCGCGCGTCGGATGCTTGGTCTCGACCGCGAGCCCGACCGGCCGGGGCGCGGCCAGCGCCTCCCGCAGCAGGTCCTCGAAGAGCAGCACCCGGGCCCCGGCGTGCTCGGCCCCCTTCCACGCCCCGAAGTCGAGCGCGCGCAGCTCGTCGTAGGTCATCTCGGAGACGACCCCCCGCCCGTCGGAGGTCCGCTCGACCCGCCGGTCGTGCACGCACACCAGCCGCCGGTCGGCGGTGAGCCGCACATCGCACTCGAGCGCGTCCGCCCCGTCCTCGATCGCCTGCCGGTACGCGGCCATGGTGTGCTCGGGGTGCTGGTGGGAGGCCCCGCGATGGGCGACGACCCGCGTCGTGCGGGCGGAGCTGAGGGCGGACGTGGCTGTCATGCGGAAATCCTTGCGAGCCGGGGTGAACGACCACGTGCGGGCCTGTGTCCCCGACGTTAACCGTTCCGGGCCGCTGCGCGGGCAGGGCGGGGCCGGTCCCGGCGGTACCGGGCCACCCCCGTTGAGGCCCGGTACCTGCTGTTGCCGACGCCGTGACTACGGCTTCGGTTCCGGGGCCAGGGGGGCGGGGGTGACCTTGAAGCCGCCCTTGGTGACCTCGGTGAAGGGGGCCGGGGCCATGCAGGTGCCCACCGCGCCCTCGGCGACCGTGCCGTCCGGCTTCACGTCGACGTTGGCGACGCCCCAGGAGAACCCGACGCGGTCCGGCTCGCCGTGCCGGCCGTCCTGGACGCTGATGCCGATGCGCTTGCCGTCCCAGCCGACGTTCGAGTTCTTGACCACGGCGGTGAGGGTGGCGGTCCTGCCGCCCGTGACCAGGCAGTCCACCTCCGCCTCGGCCGTGGCGGTGAAGCCGGTCTCCGTGTAGTGGTGCGAGATGGTCACCCGGCCCCGCGCGTCCGTCGGCAGGCCCTTCTCGCCCCCCGGGGCCGGGAACGGCCTGGTCCACGGGGTCGACACGGCGTCGACCGTGAAGCGGATGTCGTCCTTGGCGGAGTACGGGAAGAGGATCGTGCCGCCCCCGTGCACGGCGGCGGGCTTCGGCGCGGCAGCCGGCGCGGCCGGGGCGGGACCCGCGGCGATCAGCGTGGCCGCGAGGGCGGCGGCGGTTCCGGCGAGGATGAGGACGCGCTTACGGTTCTTCATCGTGAACTCCCGTGTTCCAAGGGCTGTTTGGTTACGGGAACAGCCTCGCCGGGAGCCCGCCCGCCGGCCATCTGCCGATGGGCGGATATGCCCGAGGGCCCCTCCCCCGAACGGGGGAGGGGCCCTCGGCGCGCGTGCCTACAGACCCGGGCCGCGCACCGGGATGTGGGTGAACGTCGGCTCGGGGGCCGGGTTCTGGAAGAACAACGCGATGAAAAAGGGCGATGTCCCAGAACCCTCGGAGAAATCGGCCGTGACCGGCGTTCATGCCCGTGTGCGTCATGCACTGCCTGTCTACCTCGGCCACATCGGGGCCGGGCGTAGCAGCCCAGCCACATCCCGGGTGCAGGCAGTTTGCAGCCACATTGGGCGGAGTTTCGGGGTCTCTGATGATCCGGTGTTCTGTATGCCGGATGACTGAGCGCGTCATCGACGCGTCCCGTCTGCATTGACGCACCGGATGTGCCAGTAGGCGACTTTCGGCGGGCCGTCCTTCTGGCCGAGCGTTCCCCGCCGGGCGAGCTGGTGCAGAGGGATCGGCATGCTGCACGATGGGCACGTCTCGCGCTTTTCGGTGAACGTCGCGTACTCGAACGTGTCTGCCCTGGTTGCCATTTCGCACCCCTCGCCACTTTGGGAATCGACACCCAATGGTGTCTAGGTGTGGGGCCAGGTTCTAGCCGGTTTCCTGTTCGCGCAAAAGCTCGTCTCGGATGCCGTCGAGCATGGCACGCATGGAATCTCCGGATAGCGCTGTTGAGGCAAACCCCTCAAATTTGTGCAGATACAGCGAAACGTCTCTGGGATCGGTCACGACGATTTCCGCGTGAACGGTTTCGACGGTGACCGTCCTGTCATCCCGGATGACAAACGCATGATTGGCTACATCCTGCTGTCTCCCCGACAGGGGGACGACGCGAATGTCTATGTTGGGCAGCCGTGAAAGTGATACAAGCCGATCGATCTGTTCCGCCATCCTGGCGGCTGACACGATGCGCCACCGCAATACGGACTCGGTAATGATGAAATGGAGCTGCTTGGTCGGGTCATAGAGAGCCTGTTGGCGTTCTATCCGGGCACTGATGGTTCGAGTTAGAACATCCTCGCCGAGGTCGTGCCGAGACAGAATCGCTCGAATGTATTCAGGGGTTTGTAGTAGGCCAGGGATCAAAGCTGGCTGGAAGAGCCGCAGCAATGTCATTTGAGCCTCTAGGGCTCTCGTCTGCTGCTGCGCCTTATGCACTCCCATACGGCGGATGAAGCGCCAGGCTGTGGCCTCTGTTGCTGCTGCTCTGACAGCTTCTAGGTATTCTTCCTTGACTTCATCTGAAACGCCGATGGCTGTGAGGATGCGCTCAACGTCCACGACAGACGGGGCAACCTTGGCCGTTTCAATTTTGCTCAACTTGCTTGCAGACATGACGGAGCTACGGGCGACGGCTTTTGCTTCCTTCCCGGATGCCTGCCTAAGCGCCCGCAGTGCGGCCCCTAGCTGTCCCTTGTTCACTCCCCGTACTTCGCCCACCATTCAGAGAATGGCTCGGCATGTGCCATAGCCGTGTCCCGGTAGGCGCGGAATTCCTCCGCACGCTCACCGGACAGGACGTCGGCCCCGAGAAATGCCCCATCTTCCGAATAGCTCATCACCGCTGGCGTCAAGCCATCCATCTGCCAGAAATCTGGAACCCCTTCTAGGGGGTTCGGCCGTTCGGTGATGTCGAGAATGAAGAACTCTTCGCCACCCGTAGCGTTCTTGTGGTAGCCCCAGCCCAGTTCGAACCGTAGATACGGCGTGAGAGGGCGCGAGAGAACGTGCACGCGATAGATGCGCCTGCCATTGCTGATGTGAGAACGAAGTTCTGACACCCAGGCTTCGTTGTAGTCGGCCGGCTGAGGGTCGCCGGCAAGGAATGCCTGATAGGCATCCACGTTTCCCGACTTGCTGTAATCGTCCAGCGTCTCCAGACGGAATGCTTCCCGCTGAAAGGTGTCGAACAGTTCACCCAAAGTCTTAGAAGCCACGAAGGCCCTTCCGGATGAGATCGAAGATCAGTTGCTCCGGGATCTCGACCACGGTTTCGTGCGCGGGAATGTCGAGCCCGTGATCTGTCGGGGTCTCGCCCTGGACCAGCAGCGTGCCCCTGTCGGTCGCATAGATGGTCGGGCAGTCCTTCAGGTCACACGTGCTGACGAGCTTGGTCACCTTCACGGGGTACCCCTCCCGACGTGCTGCGTGGTGTCTTGTCCGATGCTTCCGACCAACTCCCCTCAAGCGCAAGGGGTTCGAGTTTCCAAGACGGGAAACCGGAAGCGCCGAGGTCGCTCGCTACCCTCGGCGCGTGGCCGTGCGGCCCGCTGAGGACCGGGAAGGGCCGGTACGGCAAGAGCCCCCGGCGGTTGGCGCCGGGGGCTCTCTGGGGGGAGTGCTGGGTTACGCCAGACCCGGGCCGCGCACCGGGATGTGGGTGAACGTCGGCTCCGGGGCCGGGTTCTGGAAGAAGTCGTTGCCCTTGTCGTCGACCACGATGAAGGCCGGGAAGTCCTCGACCTCGATCTTCCAGACCGCCTCCATGCCGAGCTCCTCGTACTCCAGGACCTCGACCTTCTTGATGCAGTCCTGTGCCAGCCGCGCCGCCGGGCCGCCGATCGAGCCCAGGTAGAAGCCGCCGTGCGCACCGCACGCGTCCGTCACCTGCTGCGAGCGGTTGCCCTTGGCCAGCATGACCTTGGAGCCGCCCGCCGCCTGGAACTGCTCGACGTACGAGTCCATGCGGCCGGCCGTGGTCGGGCCGAAGGAGCCCGAGGCGTAGCCCTCGGGGGTCTTCGCGGGGCCGGCGTAGTAGACCGGGTGGTCCTTCAGGTACTGCGGCATCGGAGCGCCCGAGTCCAGCAGCTCCTTGATCTTGGCGTGCGCGATGTCGCGCGCCACGACCAGCGGGCCGGTCAGGGACAGGCGGGTCTTGACCGGGTGCTTGGTCAGCGTCGCCAGGATCTCGTCCATCGGCTGGTTCAGGTCGATCGAGACGACGTCCGAGGCCTCGGACAGGTGCTCGTCGGTGGTCTCCGGCAGGAAGCGCGCCGGGTCCGTCTCCAGCTGCTCCAGGAAGACGCCCTCCGCGGTGATCTTCGCGGTCGCCTGGCGGTCCGCGGAGCAGGACACGGCGATGGCGACGGGCAGCGACGCGCCGTGGCGCGGGAGGCGGACGACGCGGACGTCGTGGCAGAAGTACTTGCCGCCGAACTGCGCGCCGATGCCGATCTTCTGCGTCAGCTCGAAGACCTTCTCCTCCAGGTCGAGGTCGCGGAAGCCGTGGCCTGTCGCGGAGCCCTCGGTCGGCAGCTCGTCCAGGTAGTGCGCCGAGGCGTACTTGGCGGTCTTCAGCGCGTGCTCGGCCGAGGTGCCGCCGACCACGATCGCCAGGTGGTAGGGCGGGCAGGCCGCCGTACCGAGCGAGCGGATCTTCTCCTCCAGGAACTTCATCATGGAGGCCTCGTTGAGGACCGCCTTGGTCTCCTGGTAGAGGAAGGACTTGTTGGCCGAGCCGCCGCCCTTGGCCATGAAGAGGAACTTGTACGCGCCGCCGTCCGTCGCGTACAGCTCGATCTGCGCGGGCAGGTTCGAGCCGGTGTTCTTCTCCTCCCACATGGTGAGCGGGGCCATCTGCGAGTAGCGCAGGTTCAGCCGCGTGTAGGCGTCGTAGATGCCGCGCGAGAGCGCCGCCTCGTCGCCGCCCTCGGTGAGCACGTTCTGGCCGCGCTTGCCCATCACGATCGCCGTGCCCGTGTCCTGGCACATCGGCAGGACCCCGGCCGCCGCGATGTTCGCGTTCTTCAGCAGGTCCAGGGCCACGAACTTGTCGTTCGACGAGGCCTCGGGGTCGTCGATGATCCGGCGCAGCTGCGCGAGGTGCGCGGGGCGCAGGAAGTGCTGGATGTCGTGGATGGCCTCTTCGGCGAGCTTGCGCAGCGCCTCCGGCTCGACCTTGAGGAACGTACGGCCGTCCGCCTCGAAGGTGGACACGCCCTCGGCGGTCACCAGCCGGTAGGGGGTGGTGTCCTCGCCCAGGGGCAGCAGATCGGTGTACGCGAACGCCGGGCCGGCGGGGCGGGAGCTAAGGGACATGGGGTGCAATCCTCACTCGGCAGACAGCACTGACGACCAATTGGCAGCGCAGTCCACCAGCGTAGAACCTCCCGGCGTGCCCGTGTCTGTGAGGTAAGGCTCACTCAGCAGTATCGCGATCTATCGTGTCTCGCTATGCTGGGTCGCGTGGACCTGGAAAAGCAACCCGCCGCCCCCGCCCCCGCGCCGGTTCCCACCCCCGCGGGGTCCGAACTGCGCGCCTCCGACGCCGACCGCGACCGGATCGCGCAGATCCTCGCCGACGCCGTCGCCGAGGGCCGGCTGACCGCCGAGGAGCACTCCGAGCGCCTGGACTCGCTGTATGCCGTCAAGACGGTGGGCGAGCTGGACGTGCTCGTACGGGACCTTCCCGCGCCGGGCACCGGCCACACCTCCGCCCTTGGCGTGCCCGCGTACGCGGCCCACACCGCGGCCGCGGGCCAGGCCGAGACGGTCGTCGCCGTGTGCAGCAGCTCCGCCCGCAAGGGCCGCTGGCGTCCCGGGGCCCTCACCCGTGCGGTCTCGGTCATGGGCGACATCAGCATCGACCTCACCGAGGCGGTCTTCGAGCAGCAGGTCACCGAGATCAACGTGACGTGCATCCTCGGGAACGTCGAGGTCGTGGTCCCGGAGAACGTCACCCTGCGCGGCTACGGAAGCGGGGTCCTCGGCAACTTCGAGGTGCGCGGCCAGGGCCGCGGCGCGACGGACCCGCAGGCCCCGGTCGTGATCGTCCGCGGCTTCGCCCTGCTGGGCAACATCGAGGCACGGCCCAAACTCGGCGCCCGGCTGGTCGATCTCGCCGACCGGATGCGCAAGCGGCTCGGCGGCTGAGGCGGCCGGAACGGGCCCGTCGCGGGGGTCGCGTTTCGGACGAACCCCCGGCGCCCGGTGGCACCCAGTGCATAGGGGCGCGTGCAGCGGGTAGGGACAGGTGCATCGTCTCTCGCTCGCGTACCCGTCGTCAGGAGTAGACCGTGCCGCATCCGCCGCATCAGTCCCTGAAGGTTGCCGTCGTGCCGAAGCCGCGGGTGCCGGCGAGGGCTGAGGACGGTCCATGGCATGCGGAGGCGGTGTGCCGCCGCGATGAGGCGGGCCTGTTCTTCGCGCCCTCCAAGGAGCCCACGGCGGCCCGGCTCTCCCGCGAGGAGGCCGCCAAGCGCGTCTGTGCCCGCTGCCCGGTGATGGTCGCCTGCCGGGAGCACGCCCTGCTCCAGCCCGAGCCGTACGGCGTCTGGGGCGGCCTCACCGCCGCCGAGCGCCGGGTGGTCCTGGCGCGGATGCGGCGCAGGTCGGCCGAACTGCGCCAGGCCCCCGGAGCGGGGCCGATCGCCGCAGCCGGCTGAGCCGGCCTCCTGCCGCGGCACAGCGGGGGACGCGACGTCCGCGGACATGCGAGAGGGGCGGTCACCGCCGCACACGGTGACCGCCCCTCTCGCGCTGCCGCGCCGGAGACTACTGGGCGCGGTCGAAGTCGATCGCGCTGTAGGCGCGCAGCTTCGACAGGCGGTGCGTCGAGTCGATCTGCCGGATCGTGCCCGACTTCGAGCGCATGACCAGCGAGGACGTGGTCGCGGTCTCCGAGCGGTAGTGGACGCCGCGCAGCAGCTCGCCGTCCGTGATGCCGGTGGCGACGAAGAAGACGTTCTCGCCGGACACCAGGTCGTTCGTGTGCAGGACGCGGTCCAGGTCGTGGCCCGCCTCGATGGCCTTCTGGCGCTCGGCGTCGTCCTTGGGCCACAGCTTGCCCTGGATGGTGCCGCCAAGGCACTTTATGGCGCAGGCCGAGATGATGCCCTCGGGCGTGCCGCCGATGCCGAGGAGCAGGTCCACGCCGGTGCCCTCGCGCACCGCCATGACCGAGCCCGCGACGTCGCCGTCCGAGATGAACTTGATCCGGGCGCCCGTCTCGCGGATCTCCTTGACGATGCCCTCGTGGCGGGGGCGGTCCAGGATGACGACGGTGACGTCCTCGACGGCCATGTTCTTGGCCTTGGCGACCCGGCGGATGTTCACCGAAGCGGGGGCGGTGATGTCGACGAAGTCGGCGGCCTCGGGGCCCGTGACCAGCTTGTCCATGTAGAAGACCGCGGACGGGTCGAACATGGTGCCGCGGTCGGCGGCGGCCAGCACGGCGATGGCGTTGGGCATGCCCTTGGCGTTCAGGGTGGTGCCGTCGATCGGGTCCACGGCGATGTCGACCTCGGCGCCGGTGCCGTCACCGACCCGCTCGCCGTTGAACAGCATCGGGGCTTCGTCCTTCTCGCCCTCGCCGATGACGACGACGCCGTTCATCGAGACGGTGGAGATCAGGGTGCGCATCGCGTTGACCGCGGCGGCGTCCGCGCCGATCTTGTCGCCGCGTCCGACCCACCGGCCGGCGGCCATGGCGGCGGCCTCGGTGACCCGTACGAGTTCCAGGGCGAGGTTGCGGTCGGGGGCCTCCGGAGAGACTTCGAGCTGGGGCGGCAGGTTGTGCTCGGTCATCGGAGCGCACCTTTCTGTACGGCGACGGCCGGGAAGTGAGGGTGCTGGAACTCTATCGGTACGTCGACATATTGAGCAGAGCGGGTCACGTATGAGCGGAATATCGGTCAGCCGATTGGCCTGAGCGGACGTCTTGCCAGCCGGGCGGGCGCGCCGCGCCGCCCGGTGGGGCCACCCCGGCGGAGATCGCTCCCGCGCATGCGGGACGATGGTGCCGTGGCAGGTATGAAAGGCAAGCAGACGGTCTGGGACATGGTCCGGTCGCTGGCGGTGATCGGCCTCGTGGTCGCGGGGATCTACATCTTCGTCCCGCACGACGAGGACGCCGATCCGACGCGCACGGTCGACTACCGGGTGGAGACGATCACGGCGCGGCGCGCCGCCCCGTACCCCGTGGCCGCCCCGGTGGGGCTGCCGGCGGAGTGGCGGGCGACCTCGGTGACGTACCAGCGCAAGGACTCCCACGCCTGGCACCTGGGCTTCCAGGACCCGGACCGGCAGTACGTGTCGGTGGAGCAGTCCGTGGACACCTCCGCCAAGTACATCGGCGCGGTCACCCAGCGGGCGAAGCCCACCGGGCAGACCCAGCAGGTCGGCGACGCGGTGTGGGAGCGCTGGGACGGCGAGAAGTACGACGCCCTGGTGAAGCAGGAGCAGGGCTACGTCACGGTGGTCACCGGGACGGCCTCCTTCGAGCAGCTCGGGACCATGGCCGCCGCGCTGGAGTTCAAGCAGGGCCAGCAGGGCACGTAAGGCCCGCAGGCCCGCAGGCCCGCAGGCCCGCAGGGCACGTAGGGCCCAGCCCTTCGGCTACAGGCACGCGCACAACGGCAACGGCCGCGCCCCCGGGATCCGGGGGGCGCGGCCGTTGCCGTTGCGCGTGGGGTGCGGGGCGGCTCAGACGGTGGTGACGACCTCGTCGAACGCCAGGCGCGGGGAGCGCGGGAACCAGGCGTCCTCGCCCGGCTTGCCGATGTTGACGATCATCAGCGGGGTGTGGTCGGCGTCCAGGAACTCCTTCTGGATGCCGCCGAGGTCGGCGCCGGTCATCGGACCCGCGGCCAGGCCGGCGGCGCGGACGCCGACGATGAAGTAGGCGGCCTGCAGCGCGGCGTTGAGCAGGGCGGACTGCTCGCGGACCGGGCGCTCGGCGAAGAACATGTCCTTGGCCTGCGGGAAGTGCGGCAGCAGCGCCGGGAGCTCCTCGTGGAACTCGTTGTCCGCGGAGAGGATCGCGACCAGCGGCGCGGCGGCGGTCTTGGCCTGGTTGCCCTCGGCCAGGTGCTTCACGAGGCGCTCGCGGGCCTCGGGGGAGCGGACCAGGGTGATGCGCAGCGGGGTCTGGTTGAAGGCGGTGGGGCCGAACTTCACCAGGTCGTAGATGGCCTGCACCTGCTCCTCGGTGACCGGCTCGTCGGTGAACGAGTTGGCCGTGCGGGCCTCGCGGAACAGCAGGTCCTGCGCGGCGGAGTCAAGAACGAGAGACATCGGAAAGCCTTCTTCCATACGTGGGTGAAGCGATGTCCCAGACTCTACGGCGAAAGTAGGTGAACTTTCAACTAAATCACCGCGGGGTGATCGGGATCACTCGGGCCGCTCGATCGCCCGGGCCGCTCGATCACCCGATCACCCGATCCCCCGATCACTCGTCGCCGTCCGCCGCGTCCCGCGCCGCGAGCGCCGAGTCCAGCCGGGCCCTGGCCCCCTCCAGCCAGTGCCGGCACACCTTCGCCAGCTCCTCGCCGCGCTCCCAGAGCGCCAGGGAGTCCTCGAGCGAGGTCCCGCCGGCCTCCAGCTTGCGGACGACCTCGATGAGCTCGTCGCGGGCCTGCTCGTAGCCCAGCGCCGTTTCGGCCTCTGCCATTCCCTGATCCACCTTATGTGTGTAGTGCAACGACTTGATTGCGGCAGTGTGTCGCCGTGCCGGGGCTATTCGGGGCCGGCGACCCGTACGGAGAACTCCCCCTCCGCGACCCGCGCCCGCAGCACCTCGCCCTCCGCGACCTCCTCCGGCGCGCGCACCACGTGCCCGTCGGCCCGCTGGAGCACCGCGTACCCCCGCTCCAGCGTCGCCGCCGGCGACAGCGCCACCACCCGCGCGAGGGTGTGCGCGAGCTCCGAGTCCGCCCGGTCCAGCAGATGGCCCAGCGTCCGCCTGCTGCGCCCGAGCAGCGCCTCCAGCTCGTCCTCGCGGGTCTCCACCATCCGCTGCGGGTGGACGAACACCGGCCGGGCCAGCGCGTGCGCGAGGCCGCGCTCCTCCCGGTCCAGCAGCCCGCTCACCGCCCGCAGCCCGCGGCCCTGGAGCTGGCGCACCCGCTCCAGCTCCTCGCCGACGTCGGGCACCACCTTCTTGGCCGCGTCCGTGGGCGTGGAGGCCCGCAGGTCCGCGACCAGGTCCAGCAGCGGGGAGTCCGGCTCGTGGCCGATCGCCGAGACCACCGGGGTACGGGCCGCCGCGACCGCCCGTACGACCTCCTCGTCGGAGAAGGGCAGCAGGTCCTCCACGCTGCCGCCGCCCCGCGCCACGATGATCACGTCGACCTCGTCGAGGGCGTCGAGCTCCTTGACCGCCTGCACCACCTGGGGCACCGCGTGCACCCCCTGCACGGCCACGTTGCGCACCTCGAAGCGGACCGCGGGCCAGCGCCGCCGGGCGTTCTCCAGTACGTCCCGCTCGGCCGCCGAGGCCCTGCCCACCACCAGCCCGATCAGCTGCGGCAGGAAGGGCAGCGGCTTCTTGCGGTCCAGGGCGAACAGGCCCTCCGAGGCCAGCGAGCGCTTCAGCCGCTCCAGCCGGGCCAGCAGCTCCCCGATGCCGACCGGCCGTATCTCCGTGGCCCGCAGGGACAGCTGCCCGCGCGGGGCGTACCACTCGGGCTTGGCCAGCAGGACGACGCGCGCACCCTCCGACACCACGTCCGCGACCTCGTCGAAGACCTGGCGGAAGCAGGTCACGCTGACCGAGATGTCGTGCGAGGGGTCGCGCAGCGTCAGGAAGACCACCCCCGCCCCCGGCCGCCGCGAGAGCTGCGTGATCTGCCCCTCCACCCACACCTGGCCGAGCCGCTCGATCCAGCCCCCGATGAGCCGGGACACCTGGCCTACCGGCAGCGGCGCCTCGGCCGACGTATTCAGACCCATGTACGCAGGCTAGCGGGCCGCACTGACAGCGTCTCAGGCTCCGGGTCCGGTGTCGGTCCTCGTCGCGGCGGAGGAACCGGTGCCGGAGCCCGGGCCGGGGCGGAAGCCCGGGCCGGAGCCGGTGCCGCCGCCCGGGCCTGTGCCGGGGCCATCGCCCGGGCCAGGGCCCGTGCCGGTGTCAGGGCCCCGCCCCGCGTCCCGGCGGCCGCGCTGCACCACCAGCAGCCCCAGGCCCACCGCCAGCCACACCGCGCCCACCACCTGCGCCGTCCAGGAGGCCTCCACGATCACCGCGACCGTCACCGCCGCGCCCAGCACCGGGGCCACCAGGTGCTTCCACCAGACGGGCCGGCCCTCCGCGCGCCGCACCACGAACCAGCCCACCACCGAGGCGTGCAGCAGCGTGAAGGCCACCAGCGCCCCGACGTCGACGACCGACACCAGGTGGTCGAGCCCGTCGTCGCGCCGCGCCGCCCACACCGCCGCCACCAGCGTCACCGTGGCCGCCACCAGCAGCGCCGGCCGCGGCGTACCGTCCGAGGTCCGCGCGAGCAGGCGCGGCAGCCGCCGCTCCCGGGCCATCGCGAAGAGCAGCCGCCCGGCCGCCGCCTGCCCGGCCAGCGCTGCGAACGCCGCCCCGATCGCCTTGGAGATCGCCACCAGGTCGTGCAGCCAGAAGCCCACCGAGGCCTCCACCGCGTTGTAGAAGGCCGGCCCCTGCTGCACCGGATCCGCCGCCAGCTCCGCCGACGTGACCGGGCTGAGCAGCGCCGCGAGGTAGGTCTGGGCGATGAACAGCACCCCGGTCACGCCCAGGCAGAACAGCACCGCCCGGGCCACCTTCGCCGAGCCGCCCGTCACCTCCTCGGCGAAGGAGGCGATCGCGTCGAAGCCCAGGTACGAGAGCACCGCCACCGACACCGCGCCCAGGACCGCGGCCGTCGAGAAGCCCAGCGAGCCGTCGCCGGTCAGCGGGGACAGCCAGCCGCGCTGGGCCCCGTCCCGCACCAGCACGGTCACCGCGGCGACCACGAAGACCAGCAGCACCACGATCTCCATGGCCAGCACCGCGAAGCCCACGCGGGCGGCCGCCCGTACGCCCCACAGGTTCAGCAGGGTCGTGACCACCACGGCGAGGGCGGTCCACACCCACCGCGAGACCTCCGGCACCAGGGCGTTCATCGCGATCCCCGAGAACAGGTACGCGACCGCCGGGATCAGCAGGTAGTCGAGCATCGCCATCCACCCGGCGATCAGGCCCGGCCCCTCGCCGAGCCCCTTGCGGGCGTAGGTGAAGACCGAGCCGGCCTGCGGCGCGACCCGCACCATCTGGGCGTACGAGAAGGCGGTGAAGGCCATGGCGACCGTCGCGACGAGGTACACCAGGGCGACCGCGCCGTGCGATGTGGCGTCCAGGGTGCCGAAGACCCCCACCGGGGCCATCGGCGCGATGAAGAGCAGCCCGTAGACCACCAGGTCCCGGAAGCCGAGGCTCCGCCGCAGTCCGGCGTGTTCCGTACGGGGCTCCGTAACGGACGCCATCGTTCCTCCGGGGGATAGGCGGTACGGACATTCGCCCCAGTCTCTGCCGAACGGGCGACGCCCGGCCTCCTGGAGACCCCCGTACGATGGAGCCCATGACTGCTCCCGCTTCCCGCCGTGTCCTGCTCGCCGCCCCTCGCGGCTACTGCGCGGGCGTGGACCGAGCCGTGATCGCTGTCGAGAAGGCTCTCGAGCAGTACGGTGCGCCGGTCTACGTCCGCCACGAGATCGTGCACAACAAGTACGTCGTCCAGACGCTGGAGAAGAAGGGCGCCATCTTCGTCGAGCGGACGGAGGAGGTCCCCGAGGGCTCCATCGTGATGTTCTCGGCGCACGGCGTGGCGCCGGTGGTGCACGAGGAGGCGGCCCGCGGCAAGCTCGCGACGATCGACGCGACCTGCCCGCTGGTCACCAAGGTGCACAAGGAAGCCATCCGGTACGCCAACGAGGACTTCGACATCCTCCTCATCGGCCATGAGGGCCACGAGGAGGTCATCGGCACCTCCGGCGAGGCCCCGGAGCACATCACGATCGTGGACGGCCCGGACGACGTCGCCAAGGTCGAGGTGCGCGACGAGTCCAAGGTCGTCTGGCTCTCGCAGACCACCCTTTCGGTCGACGAGACCATGGAGACGGTCGACGCGCTGAAGCAGAAGTTCCCGCTCCTCGTCTCCCCGCCCAGCGACGACATCTGCTACGCCACCTCCAACCGGCAGGCCGCGGTCAAGGTCATGGGCGCCGACTCGGACCTGGTCATCGTCGTCGGCTCGAAGAACTCCTCGAACTCGATCCGGCTGGTCGAGGTCGCGCTCGACGCGGGCGCCCGCGCCGCCCACCTGGTCGACTTCGCGAGCGAGATCGACGAGGCCTGGCTGGAGGGCGTCACCACGGTCGGCCTGACCTCGGGCGCCTCGGTGCCGGAGGTCCTCGTCGACCAGGTGCTCGAATGGCTGTCGGAGCGCGGCTACGCGGACGTCGAGATCGTCAAGACCGCGGAGGAGTCCATCGTCTTCTCCCTCCCGAAGGAACTGCGCCGCGACCTGCGCGCCGAAGCGGCCGAACTGGTCGCCGACAAGTAACTCCTTTCGTACGGTATGTCCATGCAGATCATGGGTGTGGACATCGGCGGTTCCGGGATCAAAGGCGCTCCCGTCGACTTGGACCGCGGCGAGCTGGCGCAGGAGCGCCACAAGGTACTGACACCGCAGCCGGCCACCCCCGACGGGGTGGCCGGCTGCGTCGCGGAGGTGGTCCGGGCCTTCTCCTGGTCGGGCCCGGTCGGGGTCACCTTCCCGGGGGTGGTCACGACCGGAGTCACCCGTTCGGCCGCCAACATGGACAAGGGCTGGATCGGCGCCGACGCGGCGGCCCTGCTCTCGCGCGAGCTGGGCGGCCTGCCGGTCACGGTCCTCAACGACGCGGACGCGGCGGGGGTCGCGGAGATGACGTACGGGGCCGGGCGCGGGCACGACGGCACGGTCATCCTGCTCACCCTGGGCACGGGCATCGGGAGCGCCGTGTTCACGGACGGGCGGCTGGTGCCGAACACGGAGCTCGGCCACCTGGAGCTGAAGGGCCACGACGCGGAGACGCGGGCGTCGGTGAAGGCCAAGGAGGACGCGGACCTCACCTGGCCGCACTGGGCGCACCGGGTCCAGAAGTACCTGGCCCACGTGGAGATGCTCTTCTCCCCGGACCTCTTCATCATCGGCGGCGGCGTCAGCCGCAAGCCGGAGAAGTTCCTGCCGCTGATCGAGGGCATCCGGGCCGAGATCGTTCCGGCGAAGCTCCAGAACAACGCGGGCATCGTGGGAGCGGCGATGGCGGCACGGGGCTCGGCTCCGGCCTAGGGCGGGGGCGGGGCGGGCCCTGGGGTGGGCCCTGGGGTGGGCCCTGGGGCGGGCCCTGGGGTGGGCCCTGGGGCCGGCTCAGCCCTGGGCGACGCGCCGGGGCATGCGCCGCCTGCCGATGAGCACGGCCTTGCGCACGACGGCGATCAGGGCGGCGACCAGGGTCCCCGCGTACAGCCAGCCCGCGTGCAGGGACAGGGCGGACACCAGCCCCATCAGCTGCCCGCCGAAGCCGCCGGAGCCGCCCGAGATGGGCCACACTCCGGCGGCGAAGGCGATCGGCACGGTGATCGGGGCCGTGATCAGGTCGGCGGGGCGCACCCACAGGGCGGTGGCGGCCGCGACGGGCAGGAAGAGCAGCCCGTAGACGAAGAGCGAGGAACCGAACAGCAGCCAGCAGATCCCGCCGGCCAGCAGCATCCCGGCGCAGGCGAAGAGCCCGCCGCCGAGCCCGGTCAGCCGCGGCCGGGGCGTCCGCCGCCGGTACGGGGGCTGCGGGCCGCCGCCCTGCGCGGGCAGGGCCGCGGGGCGCGGGCCGCGGCGCTGGGCCGGGGGTCGCTGCGGGTGAGGTGCCGGTCGCGTCCTGTATTGCTCCACGGCTCCACGCTAGGCGGGGCGAGCGCGGTATCCGTGTGGGGACACGCGTACAACGACTGCCGCTCATCGGAAAGTAAACTGTCCGGTGGCCCACTCCCGGGCCGCCGCCCCCTCCAGCTACGGGAAGTCGCCAACGTGTCGCTCACGATCGGAATCGTCGGCCTGCCGAATGTCGGCAAGTCGACCCTGTTCAACGCCCTGACCAAGAACGACGTGCTGGCGGCCAACTACCCGTTCGCCACCATCGAGCCGAACGTCGGCGTCGTCGGCGTCCCGGACCCGCGCCTGGCCGTCCTCGCGGGCATCTTCGGCTCGGCGAAGGTCCTCCCCGCCACGGTCGACTTCGTCGACATCGCGGGCATCGTCCGCGGCGCCTCGGAGGGTGAGGGCCTGGGCAACAAGTTCCTGGCGAACATCCGCGAGTCGGACGCGATCTGCCAGGTCATCCGTGCCTTCAAGGACGAGAACGTCGTACACGTCGACGGCAAGGTCTCGCCGAAGGACGACATCGAGACGATCAACACCGAGCTGATCCTCGCCGACCTCCAGTCCATCGAGAAGGCGGTGCCGCGCCTGACGAAGGAGTCCCGCCTCCAGAAGGACAAGGTCGCGGTCCTGGCGGCGGTCGAGAAGGCCCAGAAGATCCTCGAAGCGGGCGACACCCTCTTCTCCCACGGCATTACGAAGGGCACGGAGCAGGGCGACCTCCTCCACGAGCTCCACCTGCTCACCACGAAGCCCTTCCTCTACGTCTTCAACGTCGACGAGGACGAGCTGACGGACGACGCCTTCAAGGCCGAGCAGTCGGCCCTGGTCGCCCCGGCCGAGGCCATCTTCCTCAACGCCAAGCTGGAGCAGGACCTCTCCGAGCTGGACGACGAGGAGGCCCTCGAGCTCCTCCAGTCCGTCGGCCAGGACGAGCCCGGCCTGGCCACCCTCGGCCGCGTCGGCTTCGCCACCCTGGGCCTGCAGACCTACCTGACGGCCGGCCCGAAGGAAACCCGCGCCTGGACCATCAAGCAGGGCGCCACCGCCCCCGAGGCCGCCGGCGTCATCCACACGGACTTCCAGCGCGGCTTCATCAAGGCCGAGGTCATCTCCTTCGCGGACCTGGTCGAATGCGGCTCGGTCACCGAGGCCCGCGCGAAGGGCAAGGCCCGCATGGAGGGCAAGGACTACGTCATGCAGGACGGCGACGTGGTGGAGTTCCGCTTCAACGTCTAATACGTCCGGCGAAAGGCCGTCTGACCTGCGACGGAGCGGGTTGGGCGGCCTTTGCTGTCCGCACAGAATCCGCAGCGTGCTGGATGAGTCCGCAGCCGGGGGAGCGGCTACGCCGCTTCGTTAGCTGGCGCTTCGCCGTCCCGCAGGGCGGTCCGCGTACGCTTTGTCGACAGCAGCCCGGGTCCGCTCCTCGGAGTCGGGCCACAGGTGGGTGTAGATGTTCAGCGTCATGGCCGCATTGGTGTGGCCGAGGTGCTCGGAGACGGTCTTCACCGACTCGCCGTGCTTGATCAGCAGGCTGGCGTAGTGGTGCCGGAGGGCGTGGGGGCCAGTGCCCTTGGCTGTGCCGGCCTTCGCGCAGGCAGGCCGCCAGGACCCGTCCATGAAGTGTGTGTAGACCACGGGTCCGCCTTGCGGCGCCGTGAAGATCCAGCTTTCGGGCCCATCGGCGGGGAAGTCCCGCAGGTGGGCCCTCATCGCATCCACCGCCACGCGGGGGAGTGGAACCGTTCGGTGCGAGCGGGCGGTCTTCGGCGGCCCGACGTACACGCCGTGCTTGGCCGTCTGCCGGATCTGCTGCTCTACCGAGACGGTCGCCTGCAGCAGGCCTGGCTCGCGCCGCTTGTGCGCAGATGGTCGCCGATGAGGTTCAGGCCGAGGAGGACAACCCTGGTGGCGCGCGCATCCTCGCCGACATCCGCCGCATCTTCTTCGCCCAGCGCGAGCCGGAGAGCCTGACCACCGACGAGATCCTCAGCGCCCTGCGCGGTGACGTCGAAGGCCCCTGGGCGGATTGGGGACGCAGCGGCCTGACGGCCCGCGAACTCGGTTCCCTGCTGCGCGAGTACGGCATCAGCTCGGGCAACGTCCTCCTCGCGGACAAGACCCAGCGCAAGGGCTACACCCGCAACAAGTTCCTCGATGCCTGGCGTCGGTACTGCCCTCGTGTCCACCCCGTCGACGCCAACCCTGCCTCCATCGAGGGCTGAGACCTTGCCCACCCCGGTTGCTGTCCGTGCCGTCCCTGCCGTCGCACCGCAGGTCAGAGGCGTGTAGCCGAGACGGCAACTGGGGCTAAGACGGGACTCGATCAAGACTGCCCGAGCCGCACCACTGATGTGCCGCTAATGCACGACCACGAAGCCACCTCCCGCATGCTCCGCGCCCGCACCGCCCGCTCCCTCGTCGGCAGCGACGACATCGACGTCGTACGGCAGATCACCGCGGCCTTCAGCGCCGCCGACGAACGCCTCGGCGGCGGCCACGGCCTGACCACCGTCACCGCCTACCTCGCCGACACCGCAGCCCCCATGCTGCGCGGACGCTTCCCCTCCGAACCCCTACGCCAAGCCGCCTTCGGCGCCGTTGCCGAACTCGCCTACCTCGCCGGGTGGAAACACCACGACCTCGGCCACGAGGGCGCCGCCCAGCGCTACTACCAGGTCGGCTACCAGCTCGCCTGCGAGGCCGACCCCCACGGCCACGCTGCCTGGATGATGCGCGCCCTCGCCCACCAGGCCCTCAGCCGCAAGCAACCCCACCACTGCGTCGACCTCGTCGAAGGCGCCCTCACCCGCGGCCTCGGCCACGTCGACGGCCAGACCGAAGCCCTCCTCCACATCACCCACGCCCGCGCCTACGCAGCCGTCGGCGAGAACCCCTCAGCGGCACGCGCCCTCCTCGCCGCCGAAGATGCCCTCCTACGCGAGGACGGGCCCCAGCCCAGCTTCTCCCGCGTCAGCGGCCCCGCAGCCGGCACCGTGGCCAGCCACACCGCCCGCACGCTCACCGATCTCGCCGACCACATCGGCACGGAACAGCAGCACCGCGACGCACTCACCCGCTGGGACCCGCAGAAGTACAAACGCGTCCACGCCCTCACACACGCCGACTTGGGCGACAGCCTCGCCGCCCAGGCCAGGCCCGTGCCGATGAAGCGGTCGCCGCCTGGACCCAGGCTCTGGCCCTCATGGAGGGCATGACCTCCGACCGCACCCGCCAGGCAATCTCCTCGATCCGCTTCACCCTCGCGGTCTACCAGCGCCGCCGCGTCCCCGGCGCCGCCGATCTCGCCCGCCGCGCCCGCGAGGCCCTCGCCTAACATGCCCAACAACCCGCTCGACGAAGGGAACCCCGTGGCTCAGCAGACCGACGACCGCTCCCAAGCCTTCAAGCCGGCGCTCGACTCGATGACGCTGCTGGTCGCGGCCGTCATCGTCCACGACGGGGCCACCAACCGCGTGGTCCTCCTCCAGCGCAGCGAGAACGCCAAGTTCGCCCAGGGCATGTGGGACCTCCCCGTCGGCAAGAGCGAACCGGGCGAACCCATCACCGCAACCGCGGTTCGCGAGCTCTACGAGGAGACGGGCCTCACCGTGAAGCCCGAGTCGCTCAAAGTCGCCCACATCATCCACGGCGCCTGGGGTGTCGAGGCCCCCAACGGCTTCCTCACGGTCGTCTTCGCCACCCACGAATGGACGGGCGAACCCGAGAACCGCGAACCCCGAAAGCACTCCCAGGTGCGCTGGGTCGACGCCAATGCGATCCCCAAAGCCTTCGTCGACACCACCGCCAGCGCGCTCCACCACTACCTGACCAGTGGCGCCGAGGTGTCCCTGGATGGCTGGTCAACCGCATGAGCATCACGTTGCTCTATTGGATTCCGTTGGCCAGGCTCGGCGTCAGAGGGACCAGTAGGCGCATGGGCAGTGTCTCGCCCGCAGGGGGACTGGGCTCAGATCATGTCGCCCCTATCACGGATGAGCTTGGTGATTGAGACCACCCTCGGGCGGCCGACATTACTTACTCCAAATCCGAGCCCATACCGATAGATCTCAGGGATCCAGTATTGGTCGTTCTCCCTGAAGAGGACACCGTTTGCCTCGAGTAGGCGAGCCTGCGCGGAATCCAGCTCCACGGACTCGAGCGTGAAGGGCACCTTGCGGATCTCCTCTGGCAATGCCCGCAGATGCCTGAAGACGGTTCCGACTGGTACGTTTTCCAGCTCCATCGCGGAGATCTTCTCGCTGCTTGACTGAGGCAGCGCCCTGCGCATCGCAGAAGGAGTCAGTAGGCGATCTGACCATCGTCCAGCTTTTTCGTCACCTGCTGAGTCGCTAGCGGCCTCGGCCAGGAAGTAGACGATGTCTCGTGCTTGAGTCTGCAGATTGAAATCGGAAAGGGCAGCGAGGAACCACTCTTCGGACCGTGCCTCTCGAGAGCGATCCGACCCAAGTTTCTGGCCCCACACCTGGACGAGAAGCCGAGAGAGTGTTTTGGTTCCAGCTGAGCGGATGCTGACAGATTCGTCTCGGGTAAGGACTCTGGCCCGTTCGCCGACCCAGGCCACCAGGCGAAGCGCTTCGGTGCGGTTCCAGCGGAGCTCATAGGCGCGATGCCGTTCAAGAAACTGCTGGGCGTTTTGCGTCACGGAGTTCAAGACGAGGTCGCGCCGTACGAACACCACCAGGCCCAGTGGGCGCCCGCGAAGTGAGCGAAGCCATTCGGGGCAGCCGGTGAGCAGCGCCCTCAGTGCGCGCTGCTGTTGGAGGTTGCTGCTGAAGTCCTGGAACAGGTCTTCGAGCCCGTCGATCACGAAGATCGCTCGCTTGTTTCGTGCGAGGTCCGTGAGTGCCGACTCTGCGGTCTCGGGCGTGGCACTCAGGCCGGCTGCTCGTGCCAAACACGTCAACCAGACCCGGCGCCATCCCACCTCATTCATGTCCGTGTCGAGTGCATCGGTGACGAGATCGCGGAGTGACAAGAAACTTGCAGGTTCGCCTTCGGTCAGATCATTTGCGGAAGCCTTCTGTACTTCTTCAACTTCAGCGCGTAGTTCATCGGCGAGATTCTGTGAAGCCATAACGGGCACTAGCGGGGCGCGCAGTTCAACGCCTTCCACTCCGGCGGCCCTGGCGAAGGCGTCCCAGGTTCCTTGTCGGCACATGCGGAGATACGTGAAGGTCTTTCCAGACCCCTTGGCCCCAACAATGATTTCGACTGGTGCCTCGGTTCTGTGGGTCGAAACCAGGTTCACGAGAGCTTCGGTCGGTAGGAAGTCTTCCTGGACCTGCGTCGTCTCGGCATACGTAAGACTCCGGGCCAGCTTCGCCAGAGCCTCGCGGGTGCCTTGAGGGTCGTCGCGAAGGCCCGGCAGGGCTGATTCCGATTCGGTCAGCTCGAGGGGGCTAAGGGCGTCTGCGAGTCCGGATACCACGGATCGCAGCGTGGTTCGCTCGATTCTCTCGCAGACGTCGGCCCAGCCTCGGGGAAGCGCAAGCAAAGGAGAAAGAAATGGGCTGCTGAGGGGCTCGGATGCCACATCACGGTCGACCGTGGTTGCATCACCACCCTCTCCAGACTCGTCGGTTGGCGAAGTGATGGTTCGGGCGACTGCCTCCATCAGCGTTGCCGCCGCTTCTGACAACTCTGTGCTGTGTTCCTTTTCTTGAAACTGAGTGAGCAGCACAGCGCAAGCTGGATCGGTCGATCGGCGAGATGGGGCACGATGGGCCAAATGACGCAGCAGATTCGTTGTGCCCTGGACTGACTGGTCGCTGATGGTGGTTACAAATACCCGGTGCACTCGAGGGTCGAGAAGGATTGGCGCGCTGAGCTCGCTGGTGCCAGCCCTCAGGTCGATCAGCACAGTGTCTGCCCCTACAGAGTGGGCAAGTTCCGCCAGTGCTTCGGTCAGGATGTACGGCGGCCTGCTGTGCGTGAGCAGGTCCACCGGCTGGATTCGGGGAGGCCCGACCCGCGCGGTGTCCCGGGTGGTGGGCAGGACGATGACGCCGTCCTGTTCTTGGTTGAGCAGGAACTTTCGGGCCATTGCGATAGCTCGGCCGCGGTCGCTGCCTGCAGAACCGTGCAGCAGCGCGAGGAAGTCGTCCAGCGCGAAATCTAGTCGGCTTCCCTGGGCGGCGACCATCCAGCTGATGCCTGGCGCTTCAAGGTCAGCATCGACCAAGAGCACGCGCCGACCTCCCCCTACGGCTTCGGCGCCCCGCTCAGCCAGCTCACGGGCCAGTGCGACGCAGTGCAGCGTGCGACCTACTCCACCCGTGAAGGAGTGGAAGGCGCAGATACGTACACCGTTTGGGAACGACTCGGAATCTGGTGCGGGTAGGCCCTCCGCTAGTTGCCGGACGACACGCCGCTCGCTCCAGCGGGGCTGCCTGGTCACCTCGGTGAGTTCTGTCGCTGAGCGAAGGTGGACCTCAAGGGCGTCCTCGTGGCGATCACTCTCAAGGGATTCCAGGAGAATCGCTTGGCGCCCGGGGTCTACAGTCAGGGGGCCGAGCCGACTGGCAAGCCAGGCCCACACAGCTTCGGGGTCTGTGCCCTCGGCTACGGTGAACTCGACACTGTCCCAATAGGCATCGACCTCGAGCAGCCAGGGCTCCCACTCGCCCCGTGATGCGAGCTTGGCGAAATGCTCGTCGACATCCACCCACGTGTAGAGGTGGCTCGGAGCCGGAAGGCTCTCCTTGACGGTCACCGCTTGTGCTCCCTTCGACACCATTCGCTGAGACTGCTCAACGCGGCATCCGCAGCTTTCTCGTCATCCCCATGCAGCGCGGCGCCATAGCGCCAAGCCTCGTGGAGCTGATGCTGTTCCACTCTGTTCCGTTCGTCGTGTCGACGACGGCAGCCAGCCAACTGGCCTATTGTCTCGGCGCTGAGGTTGAGCGCCTTGGCGAGGGCCCTCAGATCGTGTGTCCGCAGCTCAGGGGGCAGGTCCGCAGTGCTCTGGGCATTCGTTCCGTTCTTGCCGAGGATCGCCGCCTTCAGACCGCATTCCACGCTGTAGAACTGCAGTAGGCGCGCTGCGGAGTCATCTTGTCCGGCGGCACTGTTGCGGAGCCCTGCGTAGCTCCGGACCAGGTCCCCCACCCCTACCTCTACTCCCATGCGAGCAGCTTAGGGCGCGGAAGGAGCTACCGGAGCCGGCCCGTCGGATTGCGTCGCAGCGAACTGAGACTGCTGCTATCCCGACCAAAGGGGGATGCGTCGCTATCCGACGCCGTCTCCGAGGAGGAGCTCGTATGGCGGTGTTCGTCGTCCGGAACGGACGGTACGTAGTTCGGGGCCGTTCGTGCCGAGACGGTCAACAGTCGGGCAGCAGCTTCCTCTTCGGAGGTGGGGGCGAGCCCGAGGGCGTACAGGAGTCGGTCGCGCTCGGCGTCGAAGTCGGGGTCGTCGGCGCGGAGCTCCGATCGCAGCTCGCTGATCGCGAGCCGTTCGCCACGTCGCGCCAGAAGGGCAGCACGACGATGAGCGTCACGGCCTCGACGAGGTCAGCGCCGATCAGAGTGGCGCGGCCCTCGGAGTCGGCGTACAGCACGGGCCTTTCCTCGGCCCCAGGTTCCCCCCACAGGTAGTACGTGTCGCCGGCGCCGCAGCCAGCTATCGGGTGCAGCGGTGCTCCCGTGAAAAGGACCAGGTCGTCTATGGGGTCCCGGCGGTCGATGTCGAAGTCGCCGGGACAGACGAGCGAGGCGGCCAGAGATGGGTTCTGCTCGATCCGGCGGAGCAGAGCGTCTGATGCGGTCATGGGCGGAACGTAACAGCGTCGTCGGACAGAGGGTTCCGCCGAGTGGTGGCGCGAAGCCGGAGGGTGCTGTCAGTGGGCCGTGGCAGTGTGCGGCCATGAGCTATGACCTGGCGGTGTGGGAAGGCGACAGACCTCGCGACGATGTGATCGCGGGCAAGGTCTGCACCCAGCTGTACGACCGATACATCGACACGGCCGAAGAGTTTCCGCCGTCCCCACGTATCGCCGAGTACGTCGCCCGGCTGCTGGCGAGATGGGTGGACCTCACGGAGGACGAGGAGGACACGTCTCCATGGTCGACGGGGCCGTTGATCGGCGAGGCGTGCGGGCCGTTCATCTACTTCCCGATGCGCTACAGCATGGCCGAGGAGGCTTCGGCCTACGCTGCCGATCTCGCGGCATCGATGGGGCTCGTTTGCTACGACCCGCAGGCTCGGCTCCTGCGGCCGTGACCCTTCGGATCGAGGGCGGGTTCAGTCCGGCACGACCTCCCTGTGCGCGGGTAGCGTGATCGACATGTCCGAGGAATTGCCCGGCTTTCCCTACCACCCCGACCCCTTGGCGACCGGGGCGGTTGTTGCGTCCGGCACGACGTGCGTCTGCTGCGGGTGGGCGCGGGGGTACGTCTATACCGGCCCGGTGTACGCGGTCGAGGAACTTTCCCGCCTGCTGTGCCCATGGTGCATTGCGGACGGCAGCGCGGCTGCGAAGTACGACGCGCACTTCATCGGTGACCCGGTCGGGGACGATGTCCCGCTTGAGGTCGTGATGTCCGTCGACGCGCGTACGCCGGGTTTCTCGTCCTGGCAGGACCCGCGGTGGTTCTTTCACTGCGGTGATGGGGCGGCGTTCCTGGGGGTTGTCGGGGCCGCCGAGCTGGCCTCGTTCCCCGATGCCCTGGAGGCGCTGCGCAGCGAGGCCAGCGCGTGGGGGTGGTCTGCTGACGCAGTGGAGAGGCTTCTCGGTGCCTTGGACAAGGATGGCCAGCCCACCGGCTACCTCTTCATGTGCCGCACCTGCGGGCGGTACATGGCCTACTCGGACTTCACGTAGCCGCAGTCGGGCGGCTACGGCTGAGTCCAGCTGTTGGCGAAGTCGCAGTGGAGGTCGGTCAAGCGGCGCTGTTCGGCGGGGGTGAAGTAGGGGGAGCCCTGGAGGTGTGCGAGGGCCTGGACCTACCGGTCCCAGAGACCGTCTGGCTCCGTGAAGCGGTCCGCGTGGTGGGTGCCGAGGTGGGCGTCGAGGTGGAGGAGGGCGCCGAGGGCTGCGGGCTGGTCGTAGCGGAGGTCGGTGCGGGGGAGGTAGCGGTCGAGGTAGGCGGTGAGGATCTCGGCGTCTGCGTGGGTGCCGAAGCGGGCCAGGGCGAAGCAGTAGGCGCTGCCGGAGAAGCAGAACTCGCTGGCCAGGAGCAGGTCGCCGATGCGTTCACGGAACGTGGCGCGTCGGCCTACGCCGATCAGCCAGGCGGCGGTGAGGCGTGAGCGCCACTCGTAGCCGAGAAGGGCCTCCAGCTCGGCATCGGTGATCGTGGCCGAGTCGTCGATGAGGTGACGGGCGAAATATTCGGCGTGAGGCCACTCGGGCCGCAGGAATCGACCACTTTTCAGGACGAGGTAGCGCGCGTGGCCTGAGTCCTTCCTTGCCGCGTAGCGCTCGATCACGTAGCCGTAGTCGATCTCCTCGGGGTGCTGGAACGGCATCGGTCACCTCTCTGGGTACAGGTCGGTACGGTCGATCCAGGTGGGGGCGACGAAGATGTTGTCGCCGGCGGGGGCTTCGGAGGCTTCCAGCAGAGACCAGGTGCGGGACTCTTCGACCAGGTGCTCCCAGGGCGCGGTCCAGTTGAGTTCCCAGTCCAGGCTGGGGCCGGAGACGCCGTACGTGCGGCCGGCGTCCACCTGCCAGAACTGGGAGTAGAGGATCACCTGGGCGTGGTCGGCCAGGTCGTTGATGATCTCGGTGAAGTTGGCCGAGGGCCAGCCAGGGGCGTCGTCCGCAGCGATGGCGCGTAGGCGCACGGTGAGCGGCGGGACGACAGGGTTGCGGGCACCGAGTTCCGTCAGGGCCCAGCGGATGCCGTCCGGCTCGCTCCAGTCCGGTGGCGTCGCCCGTTCCAGGCAAGCGCGATAGGCGCGGCGCACTGGCTCGACCGCGCCCTCGCTCTTCAGGCTCGCCAGGGCCATCGCCGCCCATTCGCGGACGGTGGAGTCCTCGCTGCCCAGGAGGGCGATCAGAGCGGGGCCGCAGCGTGGGTCCGCCACCTCTTCGAAGACCTCGATAGCGGTCAGCTGCCCGAAGCCGCCGAGGGAGGGCAGTCCGTCGATGATGTCGGGGATGGCGTCGGAGCCGATGTCGATCAGTTCTGCGCGGGCATCGTACGACGGTCCGGTCGAGTCATCGAGCTGCTGGATGAGTCTCTCGATGTGGGTGGTCATGGATGCTCCCGGCGCCAGAAAGTGGGGAGCCACCAGCAGAGCACCGAGCGGTCGTCGGGCCACGGGGCGCGTTCGTCCGCGTCCCAGTCCTCGAAGGAGTCGCGCGTCAGGTCGATGGGGCGCCAGGCGGGGTCGATCGGCTCGTCCGCGGCCGGCGGGCGGACGTACTGGCGGCCATGCTGGTCGCAGGCGCCGAAGTCCTGGTAGTTCCGCTGCGCCTCGATCAGGGAGACCTTGTTCGCTCCGCCGTCCATGGTCGGCCAGCGGAACTGGACCCCGTCGTCCTCCCAGAAGCAGACGGGGCAGATCTCGTAGGAGCCGGGCATGGCGTCGAGCATGCGGTGCCCGCAGCAGGGACAGGGGTAGCGGTCGCTCACCTGCGCAGTCTCGTTGCAGGTCCGGCCGGTGCGCCATGGATTTCTCGGCCTCCGCAGGCCCGGCCAGTCCGCAGCCAGTCCGCGGGACGCTCGTAAACGGCCGTCGGGAGCCAACGCATGCCAACTGGGAAATCCCAGGTCAGGGCCCTGGAGGGGGCTCCGTCGCAGGTCAGGATCGGGCCGCAGACATTCCGCTTCAACGTGTAATCGCTTCATTACTGCATGTTGGATAGTTTCGTCAAGCGTGCAGTTCAGAAGGGGTCGGACTCTGGCGAGTCCGACCCCTTCTGCGTTCCCGTGCTGACTTGGTGCTGACTTCTCAGCCGCTTCGGGGCGGTGTGAGCTTGTCGAGATCCAGGCTGACCTCGAAGGGCACCGGGCGCTGGAGGGTGCCCCGGAAGATCCCGGCGGGCGCGTAGGCGCCGGTGGGTTCGTCGAGCTCGTAGACGTGGACTACGGGTGCGCCGTTCTCGTCCTCGATGCACCAGTAGTGCGGGATGCCGGCCTCCGCGTACTTGCGGAGCTTTACTGTGCGATCGCGATGGGCGGACTCGGGTGACACCGCCTCCACGACGAGCTTCACGTTCTCCGGGGCGTACCAGGTGCGGTCGGGGTCGTAGGGCAGGTCCGTCAGCAAGAGGTCCGGCTCGGGGCGGTTGCGGGCATCGAGGCGGATCGTCATCTCCCGCTCGACCTCGAATCCGGCCGGTGCCTGCGCCATGAGCGTGGTGGTCAGGGCGGTGACGAGGCGGCCATGCCAGGACCGCTGGGGCGACATCATGAAGACGAGGGCTCCGTCGATCAGCTCGGTGTGGCGGGGTGCCTCGGGGAGGCGGTCGAGGTCCTCCGCGAACCAGCCTTCCGCGCGCGGCGGGCGCATCCAGTCGGGCAGTGCGGTCATGGCTTCACGGTAGCGGGCCGCCGCTCAAGCCGGAGAGCCAATGAACCCGGTCCGGTGGTTTTCGGCAACTTGCCGCGCCATGACCGGCCACGCGCCTGGCATCCGGCCATGAGCGACTCATCGGTCCAGGTCGCTACGGCGGTCATCTCCGTGGCGGCTCTCGTCTACAACCGGCGTCAGGCGAGAGCAGTTGCCCAAGACAACGCCTCACGGAGAAGGCGCGACGCGAGCAGGCGGAGCCGTACGTCGTCGTCGACATCAGACCTCGTATCCCCGGGTCGTCGCTGCTCGTCCGCAGGGCTGGAGCGCCTACGCGTCATAGACCGGGGAGTGGTGTCCGGCGTGCACGGCCCAGACCGCCAGTTCCCCGTTGTCGAGCGTGTAGGCGACGCGGTAGTCGCCGACGCGCAGGCGGCGCCGCTCAGGCTGGGACACGAGTGCGGTGGTGTTGAAGCCGAGAGGGTCGCTCTCCAGCTCGGTCAGCTTGGCCAGGATGCGCAGCGCCATGTCGCGGGGGATCTTCCGAAGCTCGGCCTGTGCCTCGGGACGGAAGGCGGTTCGGTACTCATTCACCGCGCGCCAGCGTCTCCCTCATGATGTCCTCGATGGGGATGCCGGGCGCCGGGTTGGCCATGCGCTCGTCGATGATCCGGTTGATCTCGCGCTCTTCCCACTCCTGGTACTTGCGCAGCACCTCGATGGAGACGACGGCGGCGACTTCCTTGCCGCGGCGCGTGATCACGGTGGGCACGTCGTCGCGGTCTGCGCGCTCCACGACCTCCGCCAGGTGGGCGCGCACATCGCGGATGGACTCTATGGGCAGCGGCTGGTCATGCGCCCAAGCGTACCGAGTGTCCCATGTGTCCCATGTGTACACAACGCGTCGCTGGGGCGGGCGGACGGCCGGGCTACAGGCCGCTGACCGAGGCGATGGTGAAGGGGGTGGGGGTGCCCTCGTTCGGGGAGAGGGGGCCGCCCTTGTCGAATTGGGAGCGGACCACCAGGGTGCGGGCGCCGGTGTGGGTGAGGGTCGTGGGGATCTGGAGGGACGGGTCCGTGAGCGTGCGCAGCAGGCGGGCGCGGGTGCCGTCGTGGGTGAGCTGCCAGCGGGTCAGGGTGTTGGTCGTGTTGTGCGCGACGCGCAGGGTGCCGTCGGGGGCGAGGTCGAGGCCGTCGGCGGCCTTGAGGTCGGCGCCGGTGAGGGTGACCCGGCGGATGGCGCCGCTGCGGAGGTCCACGCGGTAGAGGTCGCCCGCGACCATGTCGACCGTGAGCAGGTAGCGGCCCGTCCGGTCCGAGGTGATGCCGTTGAGGCTGTACGCCCGGGCCGGGCGGGGGCGCAGGGCCGGGGAGAGGTCGTGGGCCTCGGTGAGGGGGCCGCTGCCGGCGGCCAGTTGGGCGGGGGTCACGCGGTACAGGACTCCGCGGATGCTGTCCGTGAGGTACGCCGTGCCGTCCGGGGTGATCGTCAGGTCGTTGACGAAGCGGGGCGCGTCGCCCGCCACCTCGAAGTGCGCCAGCCGGGCCCCGGTCTCGGTGTCGTAGACGGCGACCCCGGTGGTGGAGTCCGTCACCCACAGGCGGCCCCGCGCGTCGACGCGCAGTCCGTTCGCCGTGCGGCGGCCGTCGGTCCCGGCGGGCAGGAAGACCTCGGCCTCGGACCGGCCGGGGCGGGCCCGGTAGACGGTGCCGTCCGCGTACGAGCCGACGTAGACGGTGCGGGTGCGGGCGTCGGAGGCGATGCCCTCCGGGTAGACCTTCGCGCCGGGTATGGAGAACGCCGTCGATATGCGGGATATGCGGGATGTGGGGGATGTGGGGGATGTGGGGGATGTGCGCGCGTCCGTGGTGGGGGTGGGGGCCGCGCCCAGGGTGAGGGTCGCGGCCGCGGTGGTGAGCAGGGCGGTCGTCAGGGTCGTCAGGGTCGTCAGGGCTGGGGGCAGGAGCCTCATGGGTGTCGTCCTCTATTCGTTGGGTGTGGGCGAATGTATGTTAGAGCTCTAATGTCTGCAAGGGGCGCGGGCCGTAGGATGCGGGCATGACCTCCATGGCCCCCGAGGAGCGCATCGGCTCGCACCTCAAGCGCGCCGAGCAGGCGCTTCTCGCGGCGAAGAACGCCGCGTGCAAGCCGGCCGCAGTAACGGTTCCGCAGTACGCCGCGCTGCTCTGGCTGGCCGAGAAGCCCGGTATTTCCGCCGCCGCGCTCGCACGGCTGTGCGGGGTCACCCCGCCGACCATGAACACCGTGCTGAAGAACCTCCAGGAGCGCGCGCTCATCGAGCGGACCCCGCACGAGTGGCACCGCAACGTGCTGGAGACCCGGCTCACCGACGCGGGGCGGGCGGCGCTGGAGCTGGCCGATTCCGGTGCGGTGCGGGTCGAGCGGGCGCTGGCCGCCGCGTTCACCGGGGAGGAGCGGGAGCAGCTCATCCGGCTGCTGGGCCGGTGCGCGGAGGTGCTCGGCACCCAGCGTTAGCCGGCCGCCCGGGGCGGTACGCGGATCCGCCCGTTCTGGTGCGGATCCGCCGGGCCTCCGAGGAGTTTTTTGCTCGGATTTGGAACTGCGCTGGGGATTCGTACATCAGGACCAATGGGTGCGGTGCCCAGTCGTGCCCAGCCGATCTGCCCTCGGCCCTCGGGCCACTCAAGACCGTTCGGAGCGAAGTTCGTGCACCACGACCCGTACCAGCCGGCGCGACCCCGGCGTTCCCGCCGCCTCATATGGATCAGCGCGGTGGCCGCTCTCGCGCTCCTGCTTGGCGGCGGCGGATTCGCCGCCTGGAAACTCGACTGGTTCTCCGGCAACGGCGAGGCCGTGAGCTTCGGCAAGCCCGGCGCCCCGGCCGAGGCCGGCGGCAAGCAGACGCCGGGCCAGTCCCCGTCCGGCAAGCCCTCGCCCTCCGGCGACCCGGACGTGCTCATGCCGACGGGCCCGAAGGCCGACTTCAAGCAGACCACCAAGCTCGACGACGGCACGATCATCGCCAAGACCCGCCTCACGGGCGCGAAGTCCGGCTTCGAGGGCGACGTGTGGGTGTGGGCGCCGAAGGAGTACGAGGACCCGAAGTACGCCAAGAGCGGCTTCCCGGTGCTCATCGCGCTCCCCGGCGGCAACGGCTTCCCGGCGAACTACTGGGCCGACCGCAGCCTCGGCCTGCAGAAGGCCATCAGCGACGGCGTCCAGGCCGGGACCAGCCTGCCCTTCATCGTGGTCATGCCGGTGCTCAACCCGGACGCCAAGTACTACTACGACGGCGCCGACATCCCCGGCCAGCCCAAGATGGGCACCTGGATCGCCGAGGACGTCCCGGACTTCGCCAAGGCCAACTTCCGTACGTACAAGTCCCGTGACGGCTGGGCCTTCATGGGCTCCTCCTCCGGCGCCTTCGTCGGCATGAAGACCGTCCTCCAGCACCCGGACCGGTTCAAGGCCGTGATCGCCAGCGGCGGCGAGATCGTCCCCGACTCCCCGCTCTGGAAGGGCCACCAGGCGGAGATGGACGCGAACAACCCGGAGAAGCTCGCCCGGAAGCTGATCGACGCCAAGGGCCCCGAGGTCTACATCAACTTCCAGATCGGCACCAAGGAGAGCGGGAAGGAGCGGATGACGAAGTTCGTGCAGACGTACGGCCAGGGCCCCGTCAAGACGACCATCCGCGACATCCAGAACGGCGAGCACAACGGCTGGCACTACGTCCGGGGCATGAAGGAAGGCTCCCTGGAGTGGATCAGCAAGGTGCTCAAGGGTCCGAAGCCCGCCACCGGCTGACCCGCCCGACCCAGCCCTTCGCCCCACGCCACGCCATGCGCCACATGCCCCACGCCACACGTCACGTGGCGCGTGCCACGTCCCGTCCGTCCCAGGCAACCCATCCCGTCGTTCATACCTCTGTAAAGGGTGTAAGGGGGACCGATCGGTCCGGCCCGCGCTCCCATCCGAGCGCCGGAGAAGGAACGGGACAAATCAGTGCAGCATGACCAGCAAGGCGACGGCAGCCCCATGACCAAGGGCGGCCGTCGCCCCAAGCGCCTGCGCCTGCTTCTGATCAGTGGCGGCCTCGCGCTCACCCTCGCCGCCGGGGGCGGCGCCGTGGCGTACAAGTACGGGCTCTTCTCCGACATAGGGGAGCCGGTCTCCTTCGGGAAGGTCGACGTCGAGGTGAAGGAGAAGGCCGCCACCAAGGCCTCCGACACCCGTCCGGGCGTACGCATGCCCACCGGCCCGAAGGCCGAGTTCGTCCGCACCAACCGGCTGCCCGACGGCACCCAGATCGGCCGCACCACGCTCACCGGTGCGAAGTCCGGTTTCACGGGCGACGTGTGGGTGTGGGTGCCCAAGGAGTACGACGACCCGAAGTACGCCAAGAGCGCCTTCCCCGTCCTGATCTCCCTGCCCGGCGGCCGCGGCTACCCCACGAACTACTGGGGGACGGGCCCCGGCCTCGGCCTCCAGAAGGCCGTGAGCGACGGGGCGAAGGCCGGCACGAGCCTGCCCTTCATCCTGATCATGCCGGTGCACAACGCCGACACCAAGCACCACTTCGACGCCTCGGACATCCCCGGCCAGGCCAAGATGGGCACCTGGATGGTCGAAGACGTCCCGGATTTCACGAAGGCCAATTTCCGGACGTTCACCTCCCGCGACGGGTGGGCCTACATGGGCTCCTCGGCGGGCGGATTCGGCGCCTTCAAGCACGTCCTGAAGTACCCCGACCGCTTCAAGGCGGCCATCGCGAGCGGGGTCGACATCGTCCCCGATTCCCCGCTGTGGAACGGGAACACGCAGGCGATGGACGAGAACAACCCCGAGAAGCTCGCCCAGAAGCTGATCACGGCGGGCGGCCCGGACGTCTACATCAACTTCCAGATCGGCACCGCCGAGACCGGCCGCGAGAAGGCCGAGCAGTTCATGAAGGACTACGGCAAGGGCCCCGTGCACACCAAGCTGCAGGTGATCCAGGATGGTGAGCACAACGGGAAGTCGTACGTACGCGGGATGCGGGAGGGCGCACTGGAGTGGATCAGCAAGGTGATGGTCGGACCGACACCCGACCCCGGCGTGCGGTGAGCCCCGTGGTGAAGGGCGCATCGGCGGCCGCCGCGGCGGGGATCGTGGCGGTGTGCGCCGTCGCGTTCCTGAAGTCGCCGGGCGAGCGGCCGGTGCAGCCCTTCCCCACCGTGGGCGTGCTCATGGCCGGCGGCGAGCACTGGTGCACGGCGAGCGTGGTCGACAGCCCGAAGGGCAACGTCGTCGCCACCGCCGCCCACTGTGTCGCCCCGGCCGGCGAGGACGGGCAGCCGGGCGAGGTCGCGCACGACGGCCTGGCCATCGGCGAGCTCGCCTTCGCCCCGGCCTTCTCCGGCGAGGGCTCCGGCAGCCAGCCGCTGGGCACGTGGAAGGTCCGCTCGATCCACGTCGACGACCGCTGGACGAAGTGGGGCGAGGACACCGCCGACTTCGCCTTCCTCACGATCGCGCCGGACGGCGACGGGCGCAGCGTCCAGGAGGCCGTGGGCGGCGGCGACGAGACCCCGAAGCCGGACTGGACCTCGGGGTACGAGCGGGACGTGACCGTCGTCGGATACCCCGAGTCCGAGCACAACCCGCAGAACAAGCCCGTCTCGTGCACCACGCAGACCCGCCACGACGACGAGGACCCGGACATGCTGTACATCAGCTGCGCCGGGTTCTGGACGGGGACCAGCGGCAGCCCCTGGATCGCCGACCGGGGCGGGCCGGAGCGACCGGGCCGCCTCATCGGGGTGTTGAGCGGCGGGGACACGGACGTGGACTCCACGGCCGCGCTGTTCGACGAGCACGCGAAGGCGCTGTACGAGCGGGCTGCGGAGGGCTGAGGGGCCGCGCGGGGCCGCCGTACCGCCGGGGCGGTCGTCGCTTTGCTACTTCGCTACTTCACTTCTTGCGCTCCGTGCTGACGATCACGCCCACCGCCGCCACCACGATCGTGCCGCCGAGCACGATCGGCCAGGTCAGGGCCTCCCCCAGGATCAGCGCGCCGAGCGCCACGGCCACCACCGGATTGACGTACGCGTACGTGGACACCAGCGAGAGCGGCGCGTTCCGCAGCAGCCAGGCGTACGCGGTGAACGCGACGACCGAGCCGAAGACGATCAGGTAGCCGAGGGCCAGCCAGGAGGAGGTCGAGTACGCGGCGAGGTCGAGGCCGCGGTGCTCGCCGCGCAGCAGGCCGACGACCACGCCGCCGACCCCGCCCGCGAGCATCTGGTACGCGCTCCCGGCGAAAGGATTCTCCGGAAGGCTGACCTTCGACCCGGTGAACGAGCCCAGCGACCACAGCACGGACGCGACCAGCACCAGCAGCACACCCGACAGCTGCACCGCGCCGCTGAGCCCCGGGCTGGTCAGCACGGCGAGCCCGGCCAGGCCGACCAGAACCCCGGCCAGGGTGCGCAGCGGCGGCCGGTCACCGCTGCCCGCGCGCAGCAGCACCACCCACATCGGCACGGCCGCCACCAGCAGCGCGGCGAGCCCGGACGGCACCGAGGTCTCGGCGAGCACGACCAGGCCGTTGCCGCCGAGGATCAGCAGCAGGCCGACCACGACCGACGAGCCGAGCTGGGCGCGGGTGGCCTTGAGCGCGGCCGGGCCGGACCGCCAGGCCACGACGCCGGCCAGCAGCAGGCCGGCGGTGATGAAGCGGGCCCCGGCGGAGAGGAACGGGGGCATGGTCTCGACGACGATCCGGATCCCGAGGTAGGTCGAGCCCCAGACGACGTAGACGAGGACGAGGGCGGTCCAGACCGCGCCGGATATCTTGCGGTGCGGCGTGGTCGTGGACCGGCTCTCCGCCGTGGTTGATGTGCGCATGGCCGAGATCCTCTCAGCCTTGCAGCAGGCTGTTCAGCTCGCGGTACGGCAGGGAGTCCGCGAGCGGACCGTACGTGCCGTCCGAGACCAGCTGCTCGGCGGCTCGGCGGACCACGGCGTACGCGGCCTCGGCCACCCAGGACCCCAGGCTGACCCGGGCCACGCCCAGGGCGCCGAGCTCGGCGACGGAGGGGGCGCCGGGGCCGACGAGCACGTTCAGCGGGGCGTCGATGCCCTTGGCCAGCTCGGCCACGGTCGCCGGGTCGGTGACGCCGGGCACGAAGACGCCGGTGGCTCCCGCGCGCAGGTAGGCGGCGGCCCGGGCCAGGGTCTCGTCGAGGTGGGCGGCGGGATCGCCGAGGCCCTTCAGGTACGTGTCGACGCGCGCGTTGATGTACAGCGGGACCCCGGCGGAGTCCGCGGCGGAGCGGGCGGCGGCGACGCGCTCGGCGTGCTCGGCGGGGGCCCGGGTGCCGTCCTCGATGTTGATGCCGACCGCGCCGGCGGCGAGCACCCCGGCGACGGTCTCCGCGACGGCGGCGGCGTCGGTGCCGAAGCCGCTCTCGATGTCGGCGGTGACCGGGACGGAGACGGCGGCGACCACGCGGGCGATGAGGTCGAGGGCGCGGTCCCGGGCCAGGGCGTCGCCGTCGGGCGACCCGAGGGACCAGGCGACGCCGGCGCTGGTCGTCGCGACGGCCGGAGCCCCGGCCGCCTCCACGATGCGGGCGCCGGCGACGTCCCAGGCGTTGGCGAGGGCCAGTGGCTTGGCCGGGCTGTGCAGTTCCGCGAAGGCGCGGGCCAGGTCTGTGGTCATGGGGCCAGTTGAGCAGACCTGCCCGGTCGGGGCGCGCGAGTTTCCGACATGGAGTTCCGGTGCGGCGCCGCTGCTGGGGCTCCGCCCCAGACCCCGCGCCTCAAACTCCCCCAGCTACCGCTGGGAGGGGCCCCCAGGCGAGGCTGGGTTGTGCCTGGCGGACGGCATCGGCCGAAATCCAGCCCCGCCGGCGTTTGAGGCGCGGGGGTTCGGGGGCGGCGCCCCCGACAACGGCGCCGCAGGTTACTTCGGGCCCGCGCCGCACAGGGGCAGGACCGCGGTGCGGCCCTGTAGGGGGTCTTCGGGGGCCAGAGGGCCCACCGCGGCCCAGCACGCCGCTGCCGTCGGTTCCACCGACAACCCGCGGCGGGCCAGGTCCCGCTGGGCCTCGCGGAGGCGGGCGTCGGGGACCGTCAGGAAGGTGCCGCCCGACTTGCGGACCGCCGCCAGGATCTGCCGGGCCCGCGGCGGAGCCGGGATCGCGATGCCCTCGGCCAGGGTCGGCAGCTGGGCGACCGGCTCCGCGTCCTCGGCCCCGGCCTCGAACGCCGACGCCAGCGGAGCCACCGCCTCCGCCTGGACGCCGATCAGGGCCGGCGGCCGCACCCCGCGCCGGGCCAGCTCCTCGACGGCCAGCGCGGCCCCGAGCAGCAGGGTGCCGTTGCCCACCGGGACCACCAGGGTGTCCGGCAGCCGGCCCGACATGGCTTCCCAGATCTCGTACACGTACGTCTTCGTGCCGTGCAGGAAGTACGGATTGAAGACGTGGCTCGCGTAGAACACCCCCGGCTCGTCCGCCGCGGCCCGCGCCGCCTCCGCGGTGGCCTCGCGGCCGCCGGGGACCACCCGTACGGCCGACCCGTGGGCCCGGATCCGGTCCGTTTTCTTCTCCGAGGTGCCCTCGGGCACGAAAACTTCACAACTCAGTCCGGCCCGTGCGCAGTACGCCGCCACCGCGGCCCCCGCGTTGCCGCTGCTGTCCGCCACCACCCGCTGCGGGGCCAGCCGTCGGGCCACCTCCGCGAGCATCACCGCGCCCCGGTCCTTGAAGGACAGCGTCGGCATCAGGAAGTCGAGTTTGGCGTGAACCCGCTCTGCCAGCGGCACCATCGGAGTGTTCCCCTCCGCCAGTGACACGGAGAACGCCCCCGGCAGCGGCAGCGCGGCCGCGTACCGCCACAGGGAGTTCGGCCCGGCGGACGGTTCCAGCGCGCTGGCCGGATCCGGTGTGAAGTCGAGGTCCCAGGGGCCGGCGCAGACGGGGCAGCACCAGGGCGCGGTCCGGACGTCGGCGCGTGTGCCGTCCTCGGGGCAGAGGTATCCGGGGAGTGCGTGCGTCATGTGCGGAGCGCCTTTGCTCGATCATGGCGGGCGTATGGCATGGATGTTACGCGTCGGCCGTCCTCTTGTGGGAGCTGGTGAGGGTGCGTCAACCTTTCGGAGGCGGAAGCCCGTTCGGCCGAATGATTTGACATGGGCATGGCTATCCCACGTGCCCGTGCGTCGGACCGCGCGGTTCCGCTTAACCCCCCGCAGCGCACCACCTATGAGGAGGACCCCTCACATGTCCGTGATGCGTCACACCCGCCGGAAGCTCGCCGGCATCAGTGCGACCGCTGTCGTGGCCCTCGCACTCGGCACGGCCGCGGCGCTGCCCGCCTCGGCGGCCGACAACGGCCCGCAGGGCGTCATCGAGAACGCCGGTGTCGCCGGAGCCGTCCCCGGCAGCTACATCGTGACTCTGCACGACACGGCCGCCCGCTCCACCGCGGACAGCGGCAAGGCCGTCGCCAAGCGGTACGGCGCGAAGATCGACCGTACCTACAGCGCCGCCCTCAACGGCTACTCCGTCGAGGTCTCCGAGGCGCAGGCCAAGAAGCTGGCCGCCGACCCGGCGGTCAAGTCGGTCGTGCAGAACCGGGTCTTCACCGTCGACGCCACCCAGCCCAACCCGCCGTCCTGGGGCCTGGACCGCATCGACCAGCGGGCGCTCCCGCTGAACCAGAGCTACACCTACCCGGACAAGGCCGGTGAGGGCGTCACCGCCTACATCATCGACACCGGCGTCCGCAAGACGCACCAGGACTTCGGCGGCCGTGCGGCCGACGGCTACGACGCGATCGACAACGACAACACCGCCCAGGACGGCCACGGCCACGGCACGCACGTCGCCGGCACCGTCGGCGGCGGCGCGTACGGCGTGGCCAAGAAGGTCAAGATCGTCGGCGTCCGCGTGCTCAACAACCAGGGCTCGGGCACGACCGCCCAGGTCGTCGCGGGCATCGACTGGGTGACGCGGAACGCCGTCAAGCCGGCCGTGGCCAACATGTCACTCGGCGGCGGCGCGGACTCCGCGCTCGACACCGCCGTGCGCAACTCCATAGCCTCCGGCATCACCTACGCGGTCGCGGCGGGCAACGAGTCCACCGACGCCTCCACCAAGTCCCCGGCGCGCGTCGCCGAGGCCATCACGGTCGGCGCCACGACCAACACCGACGCCAAGGCCAGCTACTCCAACTACGGCTCGATCCTGGACATCTTCGCGCCGGGCTCCAGCATCACCTCCGCGTGGGCCACGGGCGACACCGCCACCAACACCATCTCGGGCACCTCCATGGCCTCGCCGCACGTCGCGGGCGCGGCCGCGCTCTACCTCTCGCAGAACCCGGGCAGCACCCCCACCCAGATCCGGGACGGCCTGGTGGCCGCGTCGACCCCGAACGTGGTGACCAGCCCCGGCTCCGGTTCCCCGAACCGCCTGCTGAACGTGGGCGCCGGCGGCACCGTCCCGCCCGGCCCGAAGTTCGAGAACACCGCCGACTACGCGATCAACGACAACGCGACCGTCGAATCGCCGATCACCGTCAGCGGGGTCGCCGGCAACGCCCCGGCCGCGCTGAGCGTGCCGGTGGACATCAAGCACACCTACACCGGTGACCTGAAGGTCGACCTCGTCGCCCCCGACGGCACCGTCTACACCCTGCACAACCGGGCCGGCGGCAGCGCCGACAACATCATCCGGACGTTCACGGTCAACGCCTCCTCCGAGGTGGCCAACGGCGTCTGGAAGCTGCGGGTGAACGACAACGCGAACATCGACACCGGCAAGATCGACTCCTGGGCGCTCCAGTTCTGAGGCACCGGCGCCGCACCTGAGGCGCCGGTACTGAACGCACGCGCAGGGCAGCGGTGAACAGGCGGGGGCGACCGACAGGGCGGTCGTCCCCGCTGCGTACTATTCGCGCATTCGTTCGCGCACCCCGTGATGGAGTTCCCCAGCCCGTGAGCACCCCGCCGAGCCCGCCCCCCGGACCGGGCCACTCCTGGCCGCCGCCCTCCCCGCACCCGGGGTGGGGGCCGCCGCCGGGCTACGGGCAGCCGCATCCGGAGCAGGCCCTCAACGGCTTCGCGCTCGCCTCGCTGCTGGTCGGGCTGCTGTGCCTGCCGCCGCTGGGCATCGTCTTCGGCATCGTGGCCCTCGTACAGATCGCCAGGCACCGGCAGCGGGGCAGGGCGCTCGCGATCGCGGGCCTGGCGGTGTCCGTGGTGATGACCGCGGTCATGGTGTTCGCGGTCGACCGGGTCGCCTCGGAGGTCCGCCACCGGATGGACGCGATGGGCGAGTTCACCGACGTCGAGGGCGACCTCCGGGACCTCGACGACCTGCGGGCGGGCGACTGCTTCAACGTCCCGGGCGGGGACCTGATGGCCGACCGGCCCCTGACGTACAAGGTCGACTGCGCGGAGCCGCACCACGGCGAGGTGACCGCCTCCAAGCTGCTGGAGCCGGTCAACGCCCCCGAGTCGGCCGAGGCGGACCGGGTCTCCGAGGACGAGTGCTGGAAGGCGCAGGACGCCTACGCGATGGACACGTGGGCACTGCCCGTCTACGCGGAGATGTTCTACTTCGCCCCCTCCCGCCAGTCCTGGCGCCAGGGCGACCGGCGGCTGGTGTGCGTGATCGGCACGACCGCGGAGGAGCGCCGGGGCAGCCTGCGGCAGGACGCGGGATCGCTCGAGCCCGAGCAGGCCGCGTTCCTCCGGGTGGCCAACGAGGTCGAGTTCGTGCTCGGCCGGCCGCCCGTGGGGGACCTCGAGGACACGCTCCCCGAACACCAGGCGTGGGCACGCTCCGTGTACTCGGCGCTCGGCGACGAGGCGCGCACGCTGGAGGCCGACAAGGCGCGGCCGGGACTGGAGAAGGCGGTCCGGGCGCAGCTGGGCGAGATCGAGGCGGCCCGCACGGCGTGGCAGCGGACCTCCCAGGCCACGACCGCCGCCGACTTCGACCGGCAGTGGGGCCGGGCGCTGCGGGCGATGTCCGTGGAGACGGAGAAGGCGCTGCGCGGCGCGTACGGGCTGTCGACGGAGGTTCCGGAGTGGCTGGCGGAGTCCCCGGAGGAGCCCGGGAGCGGGCCGGGGCGGGAGCCTTCGGCGCAGGCGGCGTGACGTCGTCCGCGTAACGCGCGGTAACGGGTTTGGGTGACCAGGCTTCATCACTTCGGGTGAAACTCTGGCCCTTGCTTGCGGTCTACAACCGTCGGTTGCCAGGGTGTAGCTGTCTGTCAACCTGATGGGAGTGGCCAGTGACTTTCGGTGAGCAGCCGGCCTATCTGCGCGTGGCCGGGGATCTGCGACGGAAGATCGTCGACGGTTCCCTGCCCCCGCACGCCCGGCTCCCCTCGCAGGCCCGCATCCGCGAGGAGTACGGGGTCTCCGACACCGTGGCGCTGGAGGCGCGCAAGGTCCTCATGGCGGAAGGGCTGGTCGAGGGCCGGTCCGGATCGGGCACGTACGTACGGGAGCAGCCGGTGCCGCGCCGGGTCGCCCGCTCCGGCTACCGCACCGGCGGCACCTCGACCCCGTTCCGGCAGGAGCAGGCGGAGTCGGGCGTGCGCGGCACGTGGGAGTCGAACAGCGAGCAGACGGCCGCCCCTGCGGAGATCGCCAAGCGGCTCGGCATCGAGCCGGGCGAGCGGGTGATGCGGACGCGGTACGTGTTCCGCGACGCCGGCGAGGCGATGATGCTGTCGACCTCGTGGGAGCCGCTGGCCGTGACCGGCCGGACGCCGGTGATGCTGCCGGAGGAGGGCCCGCTGGGGGGCTCCGGGGTGGTCGACCGGATGGCCGCGATCGACGTCGTCGTGGACAACGTGGTGGAGGAGGTCGGCGCGAGACCGGGTCTGGCGGAGGAGATCCTGCTGCTCGGCGGGGTGCCGGGGCATGTGGTGCTGGTGATCGGGCGTACGTACTACGCCTCCGGCCGCGCGGTGGAAACGGCCGACGTGGTCGTCCCGGCGGACCGCTACCGCCTAGCCTACCACCTCCCGGTGCGCTGACCCACCCTCCGGGCCAAGGCCCCCGGGGCTCCGCCCCGCCCCCCGCGCCTCAATCGCCGGCGGGGCCGGGTTGTGCTCGGCAGGGGGCGGGGGCTCTCGCATAGCGGGCGGCATCAGCCAAAATCCAGCCTCGCCGGCGTTTGAGGCGCGGGGTCTGGGGCGGCGCCCCAGGAGCGGCGCCGCGCACAACTGCCGTGGTCATGCTGACGGGCCGTCACCCGGTGCCCCCGTGCGCCGGGTCGAGACCGGCGCGCACGGCGCACTCGTACGCATGGCCGAATGCGTACGCCCCGGGGTACCTCTTCGTGAAAAACCGTATCCGCTCCGTAAAGTCCGGGCGTAAGGTCGGGCATATGCGCAATGCGGTTTCCCGGGCAGGTACGTCGGCGGAGGGTGAAACGCGATGAACGACAGCGGTGCCCTGCTCCCGTGGCTGGTCATACGTCAGGACGACAACGGCAACCGCTACCGGGTGGGCCGGTACTCCACCCGGGCCGAGGCCCAGAAGGTCGTCGACAGCCTCGACGACCGCGGACACAAGCAGCTCTACTGGGTCGAGCGGATCGGTCAGACCGCCACGATGAACTGAGCAGCCAGTGTTGACATAGGCTCCGCCCATGACGGTACGAGTGGTCGTGGGCGGAGCCCTTTGTCATGAGGGTCGCCTGCTGGCCGCTCGCCGCAGCGCACCCCCCGAGCTGGCCGGACGCTGGGAGCTGCCGGGCGGCAAGGCCGAGCCGGGGGAGTCCGCCCCCGAGGCGCTGGTGCGCGAACTGCGCGAGGAGCTCGGCGTCGAGGCCGAGCCGCTGGAGCGGATCCCGGGGGAGTGGCCGCTGAAGCCCGGACTCGTCCTGCACGTGTGGACCGCCCGCCTGGTGTCGGGCGAGCCGGCGCCCCTCGAGGACCACGACGAGCTGCGCTGGCTCGGGCCGGAGGAGCTGGAGTCGGTGGACTGGCTCGACCAGGACCGGCCCGCGGTCGCCGAGGCGGGGCGCCGACTGCGCGCCGGTCGGCGCCCGCAGCTGCACGACGGGGCGCCCGGGGGCGCGTGACGCGCGCTCTCTAGGCCGTCTGCGCCACAGTGCGCCGGTGCGTGGGGGATCGAGTGGTACGACGCCCCGAATATCGGGTATGTCGCTATTAGTCCCTATCTCGTCCCCCTTTCGTCCCCGACGAACCGGACTGGGGTCGCTGCCGGCCCGGGAAGTGATCGGCGTGATCGACACAGACGGTGAATGCGCCGAGTGGGCCTTTCCCGCTGAGCCCGGCGCCGTCCGAACCGCCCGCCACGCCGTGCGGGGCGCCCTGCGGGACTGGGGCCTCGATTCCGTCGGCGATGTGACCGTCCTGCTGGTCAGCGAGCTCGTCACCAACTCCCTGCGGTACGCGTCCGGCCCCATCGGCGTCCGGCTGGTACGGCGCAATCAGGCCGTCGGCGGCCCGGTCGGCGCCGCCGCCCTCCTCGTGGAAGTCTCCGATCCGCTTCCGGATCCGCCCCGCGAACGCGTCGCCCACGCCGACGACGAGGGCGGCCGCGGGCTCCATCTCGTCGCCGTCTCCTCACAGCGCTGGGGGACCCGCCACGGGAAGTCGGGCAAGACTGTGTGGTTCGAGTTGGCTCTTCCTGGTGAGTAACAAGGTGACGGGTGGCCGACCATCACTCGAGGTGGCTCGAAACTAACGGGACCTTTTTGTGATCGTGAACGCCGTGCCGTCCGGGGCCGTGGTGCTGAATACTGCGGTCATGGCCGGTCCGGTGCGGTGAGCTGGAGGGGACGGTCGCGTGAGCGAGATACCTGCGCAGGCACATCAGACCAGGGTGCCCGGGGAGACATGGCACGACTCCCTGTGGCACAGCAGTCCGCCTGGCTCGATATATGACTACATAAAGGTCGCTTCCTTCTCGATCGGGCCCGACGGCCTCATCGACCAGTGGAGTCTGCGCGCCGAAGACCTCTTCGGCCTGACCGCAGCCCAGGCGGTGGGCCGCGATCCGGTCGACGCCTTCATGCCGCCCGAGCTTCGCGCCGGCGGACACCGCCGGGTCGCCGAGATCCTCGACGGCAAGGAATGGACCGGCCTCGTCCCCTTCCGGATCCCCGGCGGCGACGGCGAGCACGGCGTGGCCGAGATCTACGTGATGCCCACACAGACCGAATCCGCCGAGCGGGCCGCGCTGTGCGTCGTCGTCGACGTGCGCGCGCTGCGGCGCATCGAATCCGATCTCGCTGCTTCACAAGCCATATTCGGCCAATCCCCCTTCGGCTTCCTCCTGTTCGGTACCGACCTAACCGTCCAGCGGGCCAACCGACGCTTCGCCGCCGTCTTCGGGGGCGCCGCCGAGGAGCACCGCGGCCGGACCGTGCACGACTACCTGCCCGCGCACGAGGCCGACCGGATGGCCGAGGCCCTGCGCCGGGTCCTGGAGACCGGGGACTCGGTCACCGACCTCCGCATCACCGGCGCCGCCCCCGGCAGCCGGGACAACCGCCACTGGTCCATCAACCTCTACCGCGTGCACGGCGGCACCGGCCGGCCCATCGGCGTCGCCGGGATCGGCACCGACGTCACCCGGCGCCACCTCGCCGCCCGCGAGGCCGCCGGGGTGCGGCGCAACCTCGCGCTGCTCAACGAGGCCGGACACCGCATCGGCAACTCCCTCGACCTGGAGACCACCGCCCGCGAACTCCTCGACGTCACCGTCCCCGGCTTCTGCGACCTGGCCGCCGTCGACCTCTACCAGGGCCTGCTGCTCGGCGACGACGACCGGCCCGCGCGCCCGCAGGGCCCCGGGGTGCCCTCGCTGCCGCCCGGCCTGGGCGCCGGCAGGGCCCCGTCCGCGCCGCTGCGGAGGGTCGCCTTCGCCTCGGCCGTCTCGGACGCCCCGCTGTCGGGACCGGGCGCGCTGGTCTCCGTGGGCGAGGTGCACCGCTATCCGGCCGCCTCGCCGGGCGCGCTCGCGCTGCGCACGGCCCGGCCGCGGCTCATCGAGGGGGGCGGCGCGGACGACCTCGTGCAGTCCACGCTCGTCGTGCCGATGGTCGCCCACGACACGGTGGTCGGCCTCGCGCAGTTCTCCCGTACGAAGGGCAGCGAACCCTTCGGCGAACGGGACCGGGCGGTCGCCGTGGAGCTCGCCGCGCGGGCCGCGGTCTGCATCGACAACGCACGGCTCTACCGGCGCGAGCACGAGCGGGCGCTGATCCTCCAGCGCAGCCTGCTGCCGCCCGGCGACCCGGAGGCGGCCGGCCTGGACATCGCCTGCCGGTACCTGCCGGGCAACGCGGCCACCGAGGTCGGCGGCGACTGGTTCGACGTCATCGAACTGCCCGGCCACCGCACGGCGCTGGTCGTCGGCGACGTGATGGGGCGGGGGCTGCGGGCCGCCGTCGCGATGGGCGAACTGCGCACGGCCGTACGGACCCTGGCGCTGCTGGACCTCGAACCGGCGGAGGTGCTGACCGCCCTCGACGAGATCGCCCGGGGCCTGGGGGCGCCCGGCGGCTCCCAGCAGGCCTCGCGGGCAGCCCTGCACTCGCGGGACGCGGACCGCTCGGAGGTGTACCTCGCCACCTGCGTCTACGCCGTCTACGACCCGGTGACGCGGCGGTGCACCATCGCCAACGCGGGCCACATGCCGCCCGTCCTGGTCGAACCGCCGGACGAGGCCGGCCGGCCGCGGCCCGCGCTGCTGCTGGAGGTGCCGCCGGGGATGCCGCTGGGGGTGGGCGGGGAGCCGTTCGAGGAGGTCGAGGTGGAACTGCCGGAGGGGGCGCTGCTGGCGCTGTACACCGACGGGCTGGTCGAGTCCCGCGACCATCCGCTGGAGGAGGGCCTGCGGGGCCTGCGGGAGGCCCTCGCGGATCCGGTCCGCCCCCTGGAGGACGTCTGCGACCACGTGCTGAACACGCTGGACACCCGGCACGGCGAGGACGACATCGCCCTGCTGATGGCACGCGTGCAGGGGCTGCCGCAGGAGGCGGTGGGCGACTGGCAGCTGCCGCGCGAGGCCCGTTCGGTGGGCCGGGCCCGGGAGCTGGCGCGGGCGAAGCTGCCCGGGTGGGGCCTGGAGGGGCTGCTGGACACCACCGAGCTGCTGGTCAGCGAGCTGGTCACCAATGCGCTGCGGTACGGGGAGGGCGAGATCCGGCTGCGTCTGCTGCTGGACCGGACGCTGGTGTGCGAGGTGTGGGACGCGAACCTGGTGCAGCCGCGGCGGCGGCGGGCGCGGGACACGGACGAGGGCGGGCGCGGGCTTCAGCTCGTCGGCCTGCTGTCCGCGGGGTGGGGCACCCGGCGGACCCACCGGGGGAAGACGGTCTGGTTCGAGCTGCCGTTGCCTGGGGCGGCGGCCGAAGCCGTGTCCGAACTCTCGGCGGAACAACTGCTGAGCATGTACGGCTGAGCGCCGCCGCGGGGGGGGGGGGGCCCCCCCCCCCCCCCCCCCCACAACCCAACGAGAAACAAAAAAAAAAGA
>NZ_JBHXNP010000044.1:0-68422 GCF_042719495.1 Streptomyces sp. NPDC058525 | reverse complement strand
CCCTCGCCCGGGGTCGCAGACCCCTCTGCCGTGCAGGGTGAGTGACGGGACTTGAACCCGCGGCCACCTGGACCACAACCAGGTGCTCTACCAACTGAGCTACACCCACCATGTCCGGTCGGAGAACCGACCGGCCGAAGAAAAGGGTACAGGGTCCGGGAGGGTGCTCGCTCCCTCCTTGACGTGCCCTTGGCTCCGGGTCGGACTATTCGGCGGCCTCGGCGGGCAGCACGTACTTGGCGGCGATGCTCCGGGCCGTGTCCGAGTCGGGTCCGGGCTGCGGGACGAAGACCGCCTCCCGGTAGTAGCGCAGCTCGGCGATGGATTCGCGGATGTCCGCCAGCGCCCGGTGGTTGCCGTTCTTCGGCGGGCTGTTGAAGTAGGCCCGCGGGTACCAGCGGCGCGCCAGCTCCTTGACCGAGGACACGTCCACGATCCGGTAGTGCATGTAGCTCTCCAGCGCGGCCATGTCGCGCAGCAGGAAGCCGCGGTCGGTGCCGACCGAGTTCCCGCACAGCGGCGCCTTGCGGGGCTCCTTCACGTGCTCCCGTACGTAGGCCAGGACCTGCGCCTCGGCGTCCGCGAGGGTGGTCCCGCCGGCCAGCTCTTCGAGCAGTCCGGACGCGGTGTGCATCTCGCGCACCACGTCGGGCATGGTCTCCAGGGCCGCGTCCGGCGGGCGGATCACGATGTCCACGCCTTCGCCGAGCACGTTGAGCTCCGAGTCGGTGACCAGTGCGGCCACCTCGATAAGTGCGTCGTCCGTCAACGAGAGCCCGGTCATCTCGCAGTCGATCCACACCATGCGATCGTTCATGTGTCCCACCTTATGCGGTCCCCTCCGGACCGGACCGCATATGCGGAAGGTCCCCCATCGGCGGTGACCAATGGAGGACCTCCCTTGCCGTACCCGTTGTGAGGGTTACGCGTGTTCCCGCAGGACCCGGCCCGGGGCGTACAGCTCCGTCACCGTCGGGCCCGCGGCGGCCAGGGCCGCCGCCGCCCGCTGGGGCTGCGGAGTGCGCTGGTGCGGGACCGGGCTCTCCTGGAGCTGGGACACCTGGGCCACGTCGGCCTGCGGCCGCCGTGCCCGGTAGGCGGAGCGGTAGGCGGCAGGGGAGGACCCCAGCTGCCGCCGGAAGTGCCCGCGCAGGGCCACCGGCGAACGGAATCCGCAGCGTCCGGCGACCTCGTCGACCGAGTAGTCGGAGGTCTCCAGCAGCCGCTGTGCCTGGAGCACCCGCTGGGTGATCAGCCACTGGAGCGGCGCACTGCCCGTCAGGGAGCGGAACCGGCGGTCGAAGGTGCGCCTGCTCATGTAGGCGCGGGCCGCCAGGGTCTCCACGTCGAACTGCTCGTGGAGGTGTTCCAGTGCCCAGGCGACGACCTCGGCCAGCGGGTCGGCGCCGATCTCCTCCGGCAGCGACCGGTCGAGGTAGCGCTCCTGGCCGCCCGTACGGCGCGGCGGCACGACGAGCCTGCGGGCCAGGGCCCCGGCCGCCTCGCTGCCGTGGTCCGTGCGCACGATGTGCAGGCACAGGTCGATTCCGGCCGCCGTGCCGGCGGACGTGAGCACGTCGCCGTCGTCGACGAACAGCTCGCGCGGGTCGACATGGACGGACGGGTACCGCTTGGCCAGCGTCGGCGCGTACATCCAGTGCGTCGTCGCGGGCCGGCCGTCCAGCAGGCCTGCGGCGGCGAGCACGAAGGCTCCCGTGCACAGTCCGACGATCCGGGCCCCCTCCTCGTGCGCCAGACGCAGTGCGTCCAGTGCCTCCGGAGGCGGCGGTGAAGTGATGGAACGCCATGCGGGCACGACGACCGTGCCTGCCCGGGCGATCGCCTCCAACCCGTACGGCGCGGTCAGTTCGAGTCCGCCGGTGGTCCTGAGCGGACCGTCCTCACCGGCGCACACGAGCAATCGGTAGCGTGGAACTCCCGCGTCCTGCCGGTCAATGCCGAACACGGAGAGTGGAATGGAGCTCTCGAAGATCGGTCCGCCGCTGAAGAGCAGCACCGCGACGATCTCCCTGCGGCGACGCCCCGCGAGCTTCCGGCCGGCGTCTGCGACGACGGCGGTGGAATCCTGGCTCATGGCGCTAAGCCCCCCTTGGGTGTCGCGACTCCTTGGTCTGGTCGCACCTGCACGTTTCCCCTCGGCCTTGCACGTGGATCCCCCGCCGTAAATACATGATCGAATCTACTGCGTCCCGTGGTGTCGGCGTGACAAGTTCAGCACGCAGCGCTATGTCGACTTCTCAACTTGGCGAAAAGCATTCGATCAGGAAGCGTTCCGCTCCGCTACCCGCGCGAGAAGCGTGCGGTCCGCTCGTGGCCAGTACCCGTAGGGTCGCAGCGCCCCCCGGTGCTCGTCGTCGCTGGTGGTAGGGGGGTTGGGGGGACATTCCGGCAAGAGGGGCATCCTGCCGGGAAGTTGGCTGAAAACATGCGGGTGTGGGTGTGCGAATAAGTCAGTCCTGCGGGGACGGCGCCGCACGCGGGCCGGAACCGCCGCAGACTCGATGTCCACCCGCGCTCCCGCGCGAGTGCCGCCCGCGTGCGGCGGAGGGCAGCCGCTCCTGGGCCGGCACCCGGGCCATGGCCCGTTCCGCGCGCTCCGCCCGCTCCGAGTGGCGCAGCAGCGCCCGGCAGGCGGCCGTCACGGCGACCAGGCCGAGCGTGGCGACCGCCGCCCCGCCGAAGGAGGTCCCGTAGACGACGAGGACGACGGGGACGAGCAGGCAGCTGAAGGCGGCCCAGCGCACGACGTCACCCGCGGGGTCGTCCTGGCGGCGGCCGGCGGGGTGCACGGACGAGTGAAGGGCGGAGGGGCGGGAAGGGGCGTAGGGCGGGGTGGTGTCGGCGTAGTGGTGGACGGACTGCGTCGGCTGAGCTGGCTGGACGGGGTGTACCGGATGGCCGGGCACGGCGTGCTCCCTGCGGGCTCTTCCTGGACGGTCGGACCCGTGTCCAACGCCGCTCGGGCGGGCTCGGTCACTGCGCGCACGGGTGGCACCGGGCCCGATCGTCACTGGCTGTAGGGGGCAGCGGGCATTGCCAAGGAGCGCTCGCTCCGGCATGCTCCCTGGGACGCTCTCCAAGGGCGGCAAGCCCTGTGCAGGACAGGAGTGTCGCCGTACCCTGGTGGGTATGGGCTTGGGAAGATGCTTCCCGGACAGAGCTCCGTCACCCAGCGTCGCCGAATTTCGCCCCTGTTGCTTCCTCCAAGGACCTCTTCGCCGAGACACCCATGGCCGGTCACGAATTCTCCGAACCCGCGGACCGCAAGCGCAAACGCGTCGCCGACCCCGCGTCGGCCGCCGATCTGCGCGCGGTGGAACAGACACGCCTACCCTGCGATCCGGCCTTCCGGCACGGGGTCGTTGTGGGATTCGACGGATCCACGTCCAGTGAGCGCGCGCTCGCGTACGCGATCGGCATGGCCCGTCGCTCCGGCGCCGGTCTGATCATCGTCCATGTCGCCAACCGGCTGCCCACCACCGTCTGGGCCGGCTGCGAGCCGCCCGTCTTCGTCGACGTGCCGGACCACCGCACCGAGGTGCTCGGGCTGGAGCTCGCCTGCGCGGACTATCTGGCCGAGGTGCCGTGGATCCTGGTCGAGCGCGGCGGTGACATCTGCCACGAGCTGGAGGAGGTCGGCCGGGAGTATTCGGCCGACGCCATCGTGGTGGGTTCCACGCACGGGATCGTGGGCCGGATCTTCGGCTCGGTGGCCGGCCGGCTGGCCAAACGCGCACAGCGACCGGTCGTTGTCATTCCGTGACCGCTTGTTAAGCCGATTGTGCGGTTGTGCCCCCGTGTAAAGGGTAGATAAATGCTGCTGGGACGCAGCAAACAACTGCAGATCGAAGGGAGCCCGCCGTGGACAATGGTGTCTCTGCGGGAAGCACGGCCTCGACTTCGACCCTGGGGAACATCGCCCTGGGTCTCACCCTTCTCGCGTTCGGTATCGGCCACACCGGTGTCATCGACGGAGTGTCCGCCGCCAACTCCGTGTCGCTCGCGATGTACGTCGGCGGCGCGGCCCTCTTCCTCCTCGGGCTCCTCGAGTACCGCGGCGGCAACGGGTTCAACGGCACCGCGTTCGCGGGCCTCGGCGTCTTCTGGTTCACCTGGGCCAAGGGAGCCGGGGCATCGGTCTCCGACGAAGCAGCCGGAACGTTTCTGGTTCTGTTCGCCCTGCTCGCGCTGACCCTCACGGTCTCCGCGGCGAGCGGACTGTTCGGCCAGGGCGTCTATGCCCTGCTGACCCTGTCCCTCCTTCTGCTGGCCATAGGCTCGTTCGCCGGAAGCGACGGGCTCGCCAAGGCCGGCGGCTGGGCCGCGGCGGTGGCCGGTCTGCTGGCCTGGTACGGAGCCACCGCGGCTCTGGCCCACTGGCCGATGGCCGTGGGCAAGGCCTCGGGCCGCGGCGCCGTCGCCGCGGGCTGATCGTCCCCGGCGCAGCCGAAGACCCCCGTGCGCGGTGCCCACGGGGGTCTTCGCATGTCCCGGCCGGCCGGACGGACGGCCGGCCGGGAGTACGCGGCCGGTGGCTACTCGACCGGTGACTACTCGACCGTGACCGACTTCGCCAGGTTGCGCGGCTTGTCGATGTCCCGGCCCATGGCCAGGGCCGTGTGGTAGGCCAGCAGCTGGAGCGGGATGCCCATCAGGATCGGGTCCAGCTCGTCCTCGTTCTTCGGGACCACGATGGTGTGGTCCGCCTTCTCCTGCTCGCGGTGGGCGACGGCCAGGATCCGGCCGCTGCGGGCCTTGATCTCCTCCAGCGCCGCGCGGTTCTTCTCCAGCAGGTCGTCGTCCGGGACGATCGCGACGGTCGGCAGCGAGGGCTCGATCAGGGCCAGCGGGCCGTGCTTGAGCTCGGAGGCAGGGTAGGCCTCGGCGTGGATGTAGGAGATCTCCTTCAGCTTGAGGGAGGCCTCCAGCGCCACCGGGTAGCCGCGCACCCGGCCGATGAACATCATCGACTTGGCCTCGGCGAACTGGGCCGCGAGCTTCTTGATGTCCTCTTCGCCGTCGAGGATCTCCTGGATCTGCGCGGGCAGCTTGCGCAGGCCCTCGATGATCCGCTTGCCGTCGGTGACCGAGAGGTCCCGGATGCGGCCCAGGTGCACGGCCAGCAGCGCGAAGGCCACGACCGTGTTGGTGAAGCACTTGGTGGAGACGACGCAGACCTCGGGGCCGGCGTGCACGTACACGCCGCCGTCGGCCTCGCGGGCGATGGCGGAGCCGACCACGTTGACCACGCCGAGGACGCGGGCGCCCTTGCGCTTGAGCTCCTGCACCGCCGCGAGCACGTCGTACGTCTCACCGGACTGGGAGACCGCGATGTAGAGGGTGTCGGGGTCCACGACCGGGTTGCGGTAGCGGAACTCGGAGGCCGGCTCGGCGTCCGCGGGGATGCGGGCCATGCCCTCGATGAGGCCGGCGCCGATCAGGCCCGCGTGGTACGAGGTGCCGCAGCCCAGGATCTTGACCCGGCGGATGCCGCGCGCCTCGCGCGGGTCCAGGTTCAGGCCGCCCAGGTGGACCGTGTTGAAACGGTCGTCGATCCGGCCGCGCAGCACGCGGTCGACCGCGTCGGGCTGCTCGGAGATCTCCTTGTGCATGTAGGTGTCGTGACCGCCCATGTCGTACGAGGCGGCCTCCCACTCCACGGTCTCCGGGGTGGCGGTGGTGGTGGCACCGCTGGTGGTGTAGGTGCGGAAGTCGTCGGCCTTCAGGGTGGCCATCTCGCCGTCGTCGAGGGTGACGACCTGGCGGGTGTGGGCGACCAGCGCGGCGACGTCCGAGGCGACGAACATCTCCTTCTCGCCGATGCCGAGGACGACCGGGGAGCCGTTGCGGGCGACGACGATGCGGTCGGCGAAGTCGGCGTGCATGACGGCGATGCCGTAGGTGCCCTCGATCGCCTTGACGGCCTCGCGGACCTTCTCCTCGAGGGAGTCGGCCAGGGAGCGGGCGATCAGGTGGACGATCACCTCGGTGTCGGTCTCCGAGACGAAGACGACGCCCTCGGCCTCGAGCTTGGTGCGCAGTTCGGAGGCGTTGTCCACGATGCCGTTGTGGACGACGGCGACCTTGTTCTCGGCGTCGAGGTGGGGGTGCGAGTTGATGTCGCTCGGGGCGCCGTGCGTGGCCCAGCGGGTGTGGGCGATGCCGGTGGTGCCGGCGAAGCGCTTGGGAACGCGGGACTCCAGCTCGCGGACCCGGCCCTTGGCCTTGACGACCTTCAGGGCCGCCGCCTTCGGGCTGTTGACGACGATGCCCGCGGAGTCGTACCCGCGGTACTCGAGGCGCTGCAGGCCTTCCAGCAGCAGTGGTGCCACGTCACGCTTGCCGATGTAACCGACGATTCCGCACATACGGTTCTGCCCCTCCTGAAGTTCGGTACGTGTGCTCGGTGGCTGGGTCCCAGCCGTGTTCGCCGCGCCGCGTCAGCCGTAGACGATGCGGCGCAGCTGCCGGAGCGAGAGCTCCGGGGGCGCCACGGCGCGGTGCGGCAGCTCGGCCGCGATCCGCTCGAAGATCTCCGCGTTGACCGCTCCGCCGGACTGCAGTTCCCGGTGGCGGCGGCGGACGAACTCCTCGGTCGTCTCGTCGAAGTACGCGAGCACGTCGAGCACCACCCGGGCGGCTTCTCCCCGCTGCAGCGAGGTGCTGCGCACCAGGTGTTCGACGAGGTCGTCATGCGACGGGCGGCGATCGAGCACCCGTAGATACTGTCGGGTCGCGGCGATGAACGCAAAGATCCTGCCCGTTTTCGGGCAGGATCTCGCTGGTCTGGACCAGTGGAATGGATGGATCCGGTCAGAAACGGCGCAAAACGGCCTGTTTGGCCGCCGTGAACTCCTCCGCCGTGAGGATCCCCGACTGGTGCAGCTCACCGAGCTCGCGCAGGCGCCGCAGCAGCGTGTCGTGGTCCGCCGCGGTCTCCGCGGCGGACACCGCCCCCGACGCGGGCGCCGCGGGCTGCCCGGCCGTCCCCGGGGCCAGGGCCGCGGCGGGGGCCTGCTCGGCCGCGGCCGCCGCCGGGTGCGGCATCCGGGCCGCCACCGCCGCCGCGACCAGGGCCATCAGCGGGTCGTTCTTGAAGCCGAAGAGCTCCACCGTGTACGGGTCGTACTTGGGCGAGGCGGGCGACGCGGTGCCCGCCGGGAGGAAGCGCAGCCAGCCGCTGCCCAGCCCCTTCGACGGGGACCACTCCACCGACCGCAGGTCCGCCACCCGGAACTCCCGCGTCCCGCCGGAGCGCTTGGCCTCCTCGGCCGTCCAGTTCCACTCCAGGGACACCCGGTCCCCGTCGAAGGCCACGGTCCCGTCGCCCGCGCCCGCCGTGATCGGCACCGCGGGGCCCGGCAGCAGGTAGCCGAGGGCGGGCCCGGCCTCCACCTGCTCCAGCAGGAGGGCGCTGCGGACCTCGTCCACGAAGTACTCCGCCACCCCGGTCCGGTCCGCCTCCACGGTCAGCCGGTACGGATCGGAGGCGTCCGGCAGCCGCCCGCCGGTCACCTGGAGCAGCGGGTCCGCGCCGTCCCGCAGGCGCAGCCGCAACCGGCCCGCCTTGCGCCCCGGTTCGAAGCTGATCCCGGCCAGCGCGCGCAGCGGTACGGCGACTTCGCCGAGCGTCTGGCGCAGCAGGCCCACCCCCTTGTCGCGGCCCGGCACGATGCGCACCGTGTCCCCGTCGAAGGTCCAAGTGCCGTCCTTCTGGATGATTTCCGCCATCCGCCGATTCTCGCACCGGACGTCGGGGCCCACTTGGTCTATACCTGACCCATGAGAGTCCTGCGACGCACGCTCGGCACCCTCCTCGTCCTCTCCGTCCTCGGCACGGCGGTGTCCTGCACCGCCGCCCGGGGCGACGACGCCAGAACCGGCGATGACGCCCCCGCCGCCCTGGCTCCCTTCGAACGGCTCCTGCCGGCGCCCGTCTCGGCCCGCGCCGAAGGCCCCGGCTACTCCTTCGGCGCGGGCACCGTCATCCGCACCGGCCGGCCCGACGAGGAGGTCCGGCGGGTCGGCGAGCTCCTCGCGGAGCAGCTGCGCGGCCCCAGCGGGCTGCCGCTCCCGGTGGTCGACGGGGCCGGCGGGGACGGCATCCGGCTCCGGATCGACGAGGAGGCCGAGGGGGTCGGGGACGAGGGCTACCGGCTGGAGTCCGGTCCGGACGGGATCACGCTCACCGCGCGCACCCCGGCCGGGCTCTTCCACGCCGGGCAGACCCTGCGCCAGCTGGTGCCGGTGGCCGGGCCCGGGACGGTGCCCGGCGGGACGGTCTCCGACCGGCCGCGCTTCGCGTACCGGGGCGCGATGATCGACATCGCGCGGCACTTCTTCACGGTGGAGCAGGTGAAGAGGTACGTCGACCAGCTCGCCCAGTACAAGGTCAACACCCTGCACGTGCACCTGACCGACGACCAGGGCTGGCGCCTGGCGATCGACTCCTGGCCGCGGCTGGCCGAGTACGGGGGCGGCAGCGAGGTCGGCGGCGGGCCCGGCGGGCACTGGACGAAGGACGAGTACCGGGAGCTCGTCGCCTACGCGGCGGAGCGGTACGTGGACGTGGTCCCGGAGATCGACATGCCGGGGCACACGAACGCGGCGCTCGCCTCGTACGCGGAGCTGAACTGCGACGGGAAGGCGCCGGCGCGGTACACCGGGATCAAGGTGGGCTTCAGCTCGCTGTGCGTGGCCAAGGAGCGGACGTACGAGTTCATCGACCAGGTGCTCGGCGAGCTGGCGGAGCTGACGCCGGGCCGCTACCTGCACATCGGCGGCGACGAGGCGCACGCGACTCCGGCGGCGGACTACGCGGCCTTCATGGACCGGGCGCAGGAGGTGGTGGGCCGGCACGGGAAGACGGTCGTGGCCTGGCACCAGCTGGCGGCGGCGCGGCCCGCGGAGGGGGCGGTGCTGCAGTACTGGGGGCACGACCGGACGCCGGCCGCCGAGAAGGCGGGGGTCGCGGCGGCCGCGAAGGCCGGGCACCCGCTGATCCTGTCGCCGGCGGACCGGCTCTACCTCGACATGAAGTACGACCTGGCGACGAAGCCGGGGCTGGCGTGGGCCGGGCTCGTCCCGGTGAAGCGGTCGTACTCCTGGGACCCGGGGGCCTACCTGGCCGGGGTCCCGGAGTCGGCCGTCCTGGGGGTGGAGGCTCCGCTGTGGACGGAGACCATCGCCACCCGGGCGGACTGGGAGCTGATGGCGTTCCCGCGGGTGCTGGGGCTGGCGGAGCTGGGCTGGTCGCCGGCCGCGGCCCTCGACTGGGCGTCGTACAGCCGGCGGCTCGGTGCGCAGGGGCTCCGCCTGGACGCCCAGGACGTCAACTATTACCGGGCGCCGGACGTGCCGTGGTCTTAGCGGTGCGGCGCCGTTGCGGGGGCTCCGCCCCCGTACCCCCGCGCCTCAAACTCCCCCAGACTCCGTCCGGGGGGACCCCCAGGCGGGGCTGGATGTGGCTCCTGTCGGCGGCCAGGAGCGCAGCCCCCGAGAAGGCGGGCGGCAGCCGAGGGACCGTATCGGCTGCCCGCCCGCCCTCTTGTCAGCGCCGTGCGGCGAACCGCGCGACGGGGTTCTCGAGGTTGCCGATCAGCTGGAGCGCGGCGGAGGGGTCGGAGAGGTCGACCATCTGCTTGTTGTTGCGCAGCTGGAGGCGGTTCAGGCAGGACAGCTGGAACTCCTCGGCGAACAGGTCGTAGCGCTCGAAGCGCTCCGCCAGGGCCGGCATGGAGTCCTGGTAGTCGTGGGCGCAGTCCGCGACCGCCCGCCAGAAGGTGTCCTCCTCGCAGATGCCCTCCGCGGCCAGGATCGGGCCCAGGAAGCGGAAGAAGCAGTCGAAGACGTCGGTGAAGATCGACAGCAGCTTCATGTCCTCCGGGATGTCCGCCCGGACCCGCTCGACCGCGGGCGGCAGCACCGCGTCCGGGTCCATGACCACGATCTCCTCGGCGATGTCCTTGAAGATCGCCCGCTTCACCACGCCGCCCTCGATGACGAGGATGGTGTTCTCGCCGTGCGGCATGTAGGCGAGGTCGTACTGGTAGAAGCAGTGCAGCAGCGGGACCAGGTAGGCCCGCAGGTACGAGCGCAGCCACTCGGCGGGGGTCAGGCCCGATTCCTCGATCAGCGCGCCGACGAAGGACTTGCCCTCCGCGTCGACGTGCAGCAGCGAGGCCATGGTGGCCAGGCGCTCGCCGCCCTGGAGGGAGCCCACCGGGGACTCGCGCCACAGCGCGGCCAGCATCTTGCGGTACGGGGAGTACCGGTCGGTGGCGCGCTCGTACTGGCGGTGGTGGTAGCCGATCGCCGCCCGCTCGCGGATGATCGAGAAGTCCACCGACCGCAGGACCTCGTCGCCCTCGATCAGCTGGTGGAGCCAGTCGTTGATGGCCGGGGTGGCCTCCATGTACGCGGCCGACAGGCCCCGCATGAAGCCCATGTTCAGCACCGAGATCGCCGTCTTGACGTAGTGCTTCTCGGGGGCGCTGGTGTTGAAGAAGGTGCGGATCGACTGCTGCGCCAGGTACGCGTCCGTGCCCTCGCCCAGCAGGACCAGGCGGCGGTTGGCGATCTCGGCGGCGAAGGTGATGGTGGTCTTGTTCCACCACTGCCAGGGGTGGACCGGGAACAGGTGGTAGTCCGCCAGGTCCAGGCCGAGGTCGGTCATCCGCGCGGAGAAGGCCGCGATGGCCTCCTCGCCCAGCTCTTCGCGCATGAACGAGTCGTGGTCCAGGCCCGAGCCCGCCGTGAAGGTGGACACGTCCTTGCGGGCCGCGACCCACACCAGGTGGACCGGGCTCGCGGTCTCCGGGGCGTACGAGAGGTACTCGTGCACGCCGAAGCCGAGACGGCCGTTGTTCGCGACGAAGCAGGGGTGGCCCTCGGTCATGCCGGTCTCGATGTCCTGGAAGGAGGACTTCGCGAGGACGGCGGAGGAGATCTGCGGCTTCGTGTACTTGAAGCCCGAGCCGGCCAGCGTGGAGGAGATCTCCTCCAGGTAGACGGGCAGGACCTCGGCGCTGAGGCCGAGGGCCTGCTGGAGCTCGATGTGGAAGTCGAGGGCGTCCAGCGGGAGCTCGGCGCCGTCCTGGTGGCGGGTGATGGACTTCTCGTCCACCGACCAGTGGTCCAGGGCGTGGCGCGTGGCCGCGAAGCGGTACTCCACCGAGGAGTCGTCGCTGCGGACCGAGTAGAGGCCGGAGTCCAGCGGCTCGGGGGTCAGCAGGCGCTCGTGGGAGAACTCCGCGAGGGCCTTGCGGACCAGGGCGCGGTTGGCGCGTGCCCACAGCTCGGGGGAGAGGTGGGAGACGGCGTCGGCGAGGCTCATATCGAGAGCTCCTTCGTGAGGCCGGTGGCCGCCTCGAACTGCGCGCGGGTGCAGAAGCTGAGGAGGGCTTCCTTCTCCGGCTTCTGGACCGGGCGCTCGGGCACGAAGCCGACGGCCTCGTTCAGGGCGTGGACGGCGGTGTTGGCGACATCGGGTTCGACGACGACGCGCTCGGTGGCCGGGTCGGCGAAGATCGCGGCCATGACGGTGGTGATGACCGCGCGGGTGAACCCGTGCAGCGGCCGGTCGCTGGGCGCGACCAGGAAGTGCATGCCGACGTCGCCGGGCTGGGCGTCGTACAGGCCGACCAGCTCCAGCTCGGCCGGGTCGTACGTCTCCATCAGGAAGGCGGGGCGGCCCTCGTGCAGGCCGATGAAGGCCTGGTGGTGCTCGTGGGCGGCGATCCGCATGTACTCGCGCTCGACGTCCGGCAGCGAGGCGTCCTGCATCATCCAGAACGAGGCCTTGGGGTGCGTGACCCAGCCGTGCAGCAGCTCCGCGTCGGCGAAGGGGTCCAGGGGACGGACGGAGAAGGTCCCGAGGGCCGCGTCGGTGCGGCTGTAGAGGGTCTCGTTGGCGGTGGTGCTCATACGTGCGCGCCTTCCGGGGCTGCGAACTGCTGGAACGCGATGGACTTCTCGACCTTGTAGTGCTCGCGGCCGAGGAGCTCGGCGACGATGTAGGCGTTGCGGTACGCGGCCATGCCCAGGTCGGGGGAGGTCAGGGAGTGGTTGTGGGTCGTGCCGTTCTGGAGGTAGACCCCGCGGCCCGTGGTGTCGATGCTGTAGTTGCGGGCGGCGTCGAGACGGCCGCGGCCGTCGAAGTTCAGCCGCTCGCGCACCGGGGCGAGGAACTCCGGGATCCGGTACTTGTAGCCGGTGGCCAGGACCAGGCCCTCGGAGGCGAGGGTGAAGTCGCGCTCCTGCTCCTCCTGGCGCAGCCCCAGGGTGTAGGTGCCCGTGGTGGTGTCGTACGCCGTGCTGTTGAGCGAGGTGTTGGTCAGCAGGGTGGTCGGCACCCGGCCCGGCATGCCGATCTTCTTCTGGTAGAGCAGGTCGAAGATCGCGTTGATCAGGTCGCCGTCGATGCCCTTGAAGAGGTTCTTCTGCTGGGTCTCGAGCCGGTAGCGGGTGTCCTCGGGGAGGGCGTGGAAGTAGTCCACGTACTCGGGGGAGGTCATCTCCAGCGTCAGCTTCGTGTACTCCAGCGGGAAGAAGCGCGGGGAGCGCGTGACCCAGTTGAGCTGGTAGCCGTGCACGTCGATCTCGGCGAGGAGGTCGTAGTAGATCTCGGCCGCGCTCTGGCCGGAGCCGACCAGGGTGATCGACTTCTTCTTCTGCAGCTCGGCCTTGTTCTGCATGTAGGCGGAGTTGTGCAGGAAGTCGCCGCCGAGGTTGGCGCAGGCCTCGGGGACGAACGGCGGGGTGCCGGTGCCCAGGACCAGGCGGCGGGCCCGGTGGGTCTCGCCCTTGTCCGTGTGGACCTCGTACAGGCCGGCCTGCTCGTCGTAGGTGACCTCGGTGACCGAGGTGGACCACTGGACGTTGTCGAGGCGGTCGGCGGCCCAGCGGCAGTAGTCGTTGTACTCGGCCCGCAGCGGGTAGAAGTTCTCCCGGATGTAGAAGGAGTACAGCCGGTCCTGGTCCTTCAGGTAGTTCAGGAAGGAGAACGGCGAGGTCGGGTCGGCGAGGGTGACCAGGTCCGACATGAACGGCGTCTGGAGGTGGGCGCCGTCCAGCAACATCCCGGCGTGCCACTCGAAGTGCGGCTTCGACTCGATGAAGAGGCCGTCGATCTCGTCGAGCGGGGCGGTCAGGCAGGCGAGTCCCAGATTGAACGGACCGACGCCGATGCCGATGAAGTCGTGGGTCTTAGCGGTGGAGGGCAAGGGATTCTCCCAGGAACTGCTCGGCATGTGCGGCGAGAAGGTCGAGGACGGCGGTGATGTCGGCCGTCGTGGTCTGCGGGTTGAGGAGGGTGAACTTCAGGTACTGGTCCCCGTCCACCTTGGTTCCGGCGACGACGGCCTCGCCCGAGGCGAACAGGGCCTTGCGGGCGTGCAGGTTGGCCTCGTCGACGAGCTCCTTGCGGACGTCGCCCTCGGGGACGTAGCGGAAGACCAGCGTGGAGATCTGCGGCTTGACGACGACCTCGAAGCGCGGGTCGGCGTCGATGATGTCCCAGCCGGCGGCGGCCAGGTCGATGACCTCGTCGAAGAGGGAGCCGATACCGTCGGCGCCCATGACGCGCAGGGTCATCCAGAGCTTGAGCGCGTCGAAGCGGCGCGTGGTCTGGATGGACTTGTCGACCTGGTTGGGGATGCGCTCCTCGGCCATGCGGCGCGGATTGAGGTAGTCCGCGTGGTACGTGGCGTGCTTGAGGGTGTCGCGGTCGCGGACCAGCATGGCGCTGGAACTGACGGGCTGGAAGAACGACTTGTGGTAGTCGACGGTGACCGAGTCGGCGCGCTCGATGCCGTCGAGGAGGTGCCGGCGGGTGGGGGAGGCCAGCAGCCCGCAGCCGTAGGCGGCGTCCACGTGCATCCACGCGGAGTGCTCGTCGGCCAGGCGGGCGATCTCGGGGAGCGGGTCGATGGACCCGAAGTCGGTGGTGCCGGCGGTGGCGACGACGGCCATCGGGAAGAGGCCCTCGGCGGCGCACTCCTCGAGCTCCAGGGCGAGCACGGAGGTGTCCATCCGGCGGTTGCGGTCGACGGGGACCGAGATGACGGCCTCGTAGCCGAGTCCGAGCATGGCGGCCGACTTCTTCACGCTGAAGTGGCTGGCCTCGGAGGTGAAGATGCGCAGCTTCGGCAGGAGTTCGGCCTTGGTGAGCTCGCGGCCCGCGTCCAGTTCCTTCTTCATGACCAGGCGGCAGGCCTCGTCACGGGCGAGCAGCAGCGCGTGGAAGTTGGACTGGCTGCCGCCGGAGGTGAAGATGCCGTCCGCGGCCGGGCCGAGGCCGATGCGCTGCGTGGTCCAGTCGACGAGGCGGCGCTCGATGAGCGTGCCGCCGATGGACTGGTCCCAGGTGTCGAGGGAGGAATTGACGGCCGAGAGGACCGCCTCGCCGAGCACCGCCGGGATCACGACCGGGCAGTTGAGGTGGCCGAGGTAGCGCGGGTGGTGGAAGTAGACCGCGTCGCGCAGGTAGACGTCCTCCAGCTCGTCCAGGACGGCGGCCGCGTCGCCGAGCGGCTGGTCCAGGTCGATCCCGTTGATGACCGGGGCGAGTTCGTCGACGGATATACCGGTGTGGGGACGCTCCGTGGTCGCGAGTTTGGCGGCGACGCGAGCGACGCCCTCGGTGACGGAACGCCGGTAGAGGTCCGCGGTCGTCTCGTTCAGCAGATGCGAGCGCATCAACTTTCCTCCGGGCAGGGGGGAGAAGGGGAGGGTGGGGCGTGTGAGGCTTAGGTTAGCCTAACCTAAGCGAATAGGCCAAATGAAGAGGGGCCCTGGCTGAAAACCAGGGCCCGTCTCAACTGCCTTACTGCCTGCGGAAACTGACTAGAGCTCGGACGCGGGGTCCTCACTCGGGGCCTTGCCCGCGTATGCCTCGGCGAGGAGCTGCTCCTCGCTCGCGCCGAGCCGCCAGTAGCCGGTGAAACGCACCGAGCGGCGGTCGACGGATCGTTCCTGCACGAAGTGGCGGCGCGTGGCGCGCACCGTGCCCGCCTCGCCCGCCAGCCACACGTACGGAGCTTCGGCGGCGAGCGGGCCGGCCGCGCGCAGCGCGTTCAGCACCTGCTCGGTGCGCTCCCGGCCGTCGCCCTCGCGGACGATCCAGGTGATGTCCGCCTCGGCGAGGGTCGACAGCGCGAGCCGGTCGTCCTCGTGCGGAACCTCGAACCAGGCCCGGACCCGGGTCCCGGCCGGCAGCCGGTCCAGGATCGCGGCCGCGGCCGGCAGGGCGGTCTCGTCCGCGTACATCCAGACCGCGTCGGCCCCGGCCGGCGGCTGGAACCGCACCGACTTGTTCTCGGCGACGGCCGGGCCGATCGCCAGGATCCGGCGGCCGGTCACCGCGCGGCCCGCCCAGTGGGAGGCGGGGCTCGCGTCCCCGTGCAGGACGAAGTCGATGTCGACCTCGTCCACGCCCCCGGCCGTACGGCGCTGTTCGCGCACGGTGTAGGAGCGCATCACCGGCCGGTCCTCGTCCGGCATCCCGCGCCAGGCGGCGAACCAGGTGTCCTGGTCCGTGGACGGGAGCACGGTGTGCTCCTGGCCGGGCGAGGGCAGGAAGAGCGACAGGCTCTGGTCGAAGCCGCCCGAGCGGAAGTCCGCGAGGGACTCACCGCCGAACGTCACCCGCAGGAAGGAGTGTCCGAGGCGGCGCGTGCGGAGCACGTCCAGCGCGAAGAACCGGAAGTGCAGAGCGGCCGGGACGTCGGACGCGGTGACGGTCATACGGAGAGTCCCCCCTGGGATTCAGCCGGAAGGAAGGGCGGTCAGCCGACCTTCTTGGCGTTCTGGATGGCCTTGGCGAGGTCCTCGAGGATCGTGGCGCACTTGTCGTACGAGTAGATCGGCTCGGTGACGCGCGGGGTGATCTGGCCGGCCTTGACGGCGGGCAGCTCGGCCCAGGTGGCCTTCGCCTTCAGGTCCTCCGGCTGCAGGGTGCCGGTGCGGTTGTCGAGGAAGACGACGTCGGCCTTGTACTTGCCGGCGTTCTCCCAGCTGAGGCTCTCGAAGAAGCCGCCCTCGTCCAGCTTCTCCGGGGTGACGAACTCGACGCCCAGGGTCTTGAAGTACTTCAGGTCGGCCGAGGTGTCCGGGGTGGAGACATAGAACAGGTCGGCGGAGCCGGAGCCGACGAGGACCTTGATGCCCGGGTTGGCCTTGGTGGCCTCGCGGACCTTCGCCGCGGCCGCCTCGAAGCGGGCCCTGGCGTCGACGGCCTTCTTGTCGTTCATGTCGGCGCCGAGGGACTTGGCGAGCTCGGCGGTGCGCTCCAGGGCCTTGTCCAGGGTGGCGTCGCCGCCCACGGAGATCGCGGCGGCCGGGGCCAGCTGCAGGATCTTGTCCTTGGAGGCCTCGGGCACGTACCAGTAGCTGCCGTCCCACGTGTTGGTGACGAGCAGGTCGGGCTGGAGGGCCGCGTACTTCTCGACGTTGAACTCGTCGTAGACGTTGCCGATGATCTCGAGCTTGGAGATGTCCATCGAACCGGCCTGGACGTCGGGCTTGCCGTCGGCGGTCTTGGTCGGGCCGAAGACGCCCTTGACCGGGATGCCGTAGTCGTACAGCGCGGCGGCGGTGCCGGTGAAGGCGACGATGTTCTTCGGCTTGGCCTTGGTGCTGACGTCCTTGCCGAGGTCGTCCTTGAAGGACCAGGCGCCCGACGCCGCGGCGCCCTTGTCCGCGCCGCCGTCGCCCTTCGCCGAGTCGGTGCCACCGCACGCGGCCAGCGCCGCGACGAGGCCGAGGGCGCCGCCTGCCGCGATGAAACCGCGGCGGGTGAAGGAGAGGGTTCGGGACTTGGGCATGTCGGTGTCCGTTTTCGTGCGTGCCGGGCGGCGCCTGTGCCGTTCGGTGGGAAGGTTAGCCTAACCTTGGCCGAAAACGGTAAGGGGGCCCTAAGTTTTTCAGGGCCCCCGGCGCGCGGGCGTCCCGCGCGCCGTACCGCGTCCGGTGCTGCGACTAGGGCCTGTCCGGCGGATCATGGCCGGGGTCGCGGCGTCTGGCACGGCACCTCGCCGCGTTGCCGAAACGCCCCAATAGCTCCGCTATCAGGACGCTTCGGCGCCTTGCGATGCACCGCACCAGACGCCGCGACCCATCCGACCCTGATCCGCCGGACAGGCCCTAGGCGGAGAAGCCCAGTTCGCGCGCGATGAGCATGCGCTGGACCTCGCTGGTGCCCTCGCCGATCTCCAGGATCTTCGAGTCCCGCCACATCCGCGCCACCGGGTACTCGTTCATGAACCCGTAGCCGCCGTGGATCTGCGTCGCGTCCCGGGCGTTGTCCACGGCCACCGTGGAGGAGTACAGCTTGGCGATCGCCGCCTCCTTCTTGAACGGCTCGCCGCGGACCAGCCGGGAAGCGGCGTCGCGCCAGCCGATACGGGCCATGTGCGCGCGCGTCTCCATGTCCGCCAGCTTGAACTGGATGGCCTGGTTGTCGCCGATCGCCTTGCCGAAGGCGTGCCGCTCCTTCGCGTACTTCACCGACTCGTCCACACAGCCCTGGGCCAGGCCCGTCGCGAGCGCGGAGATGGCGATGCGGCCCTCGTCGAGGATCCGCAGGAACTGCGCGTAGCCGCGGCCCTCTTCGCCGACCAGGTTGGCGAGCGGCACCCGTACGCCGTCGAAGGACAGCTCGCGGGTGTCCGAGGCGTTCCAGCCGACCTTGGAGTACGGCGCGGCCACCGTGAAGCCGGGCGTGCCGGACGGGACGATGATCGAGGAGATCTCCGGGCGGCCGTCCGCCTTGCGGCCCGTCACGGCGGTGACGGTGACCAGGCCGGTGATGTCCGTACCGGAGTTGGTGATGAAGCACTTCGAGCCGTTGATGACCCACTCGTCGCCGTCGCGGACGGCCGTGGTGCGGGTGCCGCCGGCATCGCTGCCCGCGCCCGGCTCGGTCAGGCCGAAAGCGCCCAGGATCTCCCCGGAGCACATCTTCGGCAGCCACTCGCGCTTCTGCTCCTCGGTCCCGAAGAGGTAGAGGGGCATGGCGCCGAGGGAGACCCCGGCCTCCAGGGTGATGGCGACGGAGGAGTCGACGCGGGCCAGCTCCTCCAGGGCGATGCCGAGGGCGAGGTAGTCGCCGCCCATGCCGCCGTACTCCTCGGGGAAGGGCAGGCCGAACAGGCCCATGCGGCCCATCTCGGCGACGATCTCGTACGGGAACTCGTGGCGCTCGTACAGGTCGCCGATCTTCGGCGCGATCACGTCGTGCGCGAAGGCCTCGACGGTGCGGCGGAGTTCCTCGTGCTCGGGGGTGAGCCGGTGGTCGAGGGACATGAGTCACTTACTCCTTGTGGGAGAGGGCGCGGACGGTACGGGAGGGGCTGGGGCGTCCCAGCCGTTCGGCCATCCACACGCTCGTGGCGGTGAGGGCGGCCAGGTCGACACCGGTCTCGATGCCGAGGCCGTCGAGCATCCACACCAGGTCCTCGGTGGCGAGGTTCCCGGTGGCGCTCTTGGCGTACGGGCACCCGCCGAGGCCGCCGGCGGAGGCGTCGACCGTGCTCACGCCGTGCTGGAGCGCGGCGAGGGTGTTGGACAGGGCCTGGCCGTAGGTGTCGTGGAAGTGCACGCCGATCCGGTCGGTGGGCACGCCTTCCTCGTTGAGCGCGCTCAGCAGGGCCTGGACGTGGCCGGGCGTGGCCACGCCGATGGTGTCGCCGAGGCTCAGCTCGTCACAGCCGAGGTCGAGCAGGGCCTTGGCGGTGCGGACCACCTGGTGGACCGGGACCGGCCCCTCCCAGGGGTCGCCGAAGCACATCGACAGATAGCCGCGGACGTGCGTCTTGCCCTCTTTGGCCCGGGCCACGACGGGCTCGAACATGGCCAGGGACTCGGCGACGGTCCGGTTGAGGTTGCGCAGGGCGAAGGTCTCGGTGGCCGAGCCGAACACGGCGATGCGGGTGGCACCGAGCGCCAGCGCCCGCTCGAGGCCGCGCTCGTTGGGCACGAGCACGGGCAGCGCGGCGTCGAGGTCGCCGAGCAGCGGGAAGAGCTGCTCGGCGTCGGCGAGCTGCGGAACCCACTTCGGGTGGACGAAGCTGGTGGCCTCGATCGTGGTGAGGCCGGCGGCGGCCAGCCGGTGGACGAACTCGGCCTTGACGGCGGTCGGGACGGCCGTCTTCTCGTTCTGCAGGCCGTCACGGGCGCCGACCTCGTGGATCTTGACCCGGGCCGGCAGGCCGGGCGCCGGGACGGTCATGGGCAGGCCGCTCACGCGCCCTCCTCCTCGTCCGGGGTGACGACGGCCAGGACCTGGTCCATGGCCACGGTGGCGCCAGCGGTGACATCGAGCTCGGTGACGGTCCCGGCGTGCGGGGAGGAGATGACGTGCTCCATCTTCATCGCCTCGACCACGAGGAGGCTCTGGCCGGCGGCCACCTTGTCGCCGACGGCCACCTTGACGACCGTGACGGTGCCGGGCATCGGGGCGGCGAGGGTGTCGGCGCCCGCGCCGGCCGCGGCCTTCGCCGAGACGGGGTCGTGGTGCTGGACGTGCCAGCTGTCCGCGTCGCGGCCCAGCCAGGTCCCCTCCGGGGAGGTCGCGTACGCGAAGCGGTGCGTCACGCCGTCGACTTCGACGGTGACGGTGTCGTCGGTGCGGGTGACGATGCGGCCGCGCGCCGGTGCGCTGGGGCTCTGCCCCAGACCCCGCGCCTCAAGCGCCGGCGAGGCTGGATCTGCCCCGGCTTCGTCGGCGACGAGCAGCTCCGTGGCCGAGCCCGACGGGCGGGTGCGGACCGTCACCGGGTCCTGGCCCGGGAGGCGGAAGTGGTGCACCGTCCAGGCCGGGGTGCCGCCGAGGCGCCAGCCGTTGCCGGCGTCGAAGGGGTCGGTCCAGCCCTCCTGCCGCGGCTTCGTCACGGGCTGCGCCAGCAGGGCAGCCGCCGCGTACACCTCATCCGGGACGCCGTCCGGGAGCAGCCCGGGAAGGTCCCGCTCCACCAGCCCGGTGTCCAGGTCGCCCGAGACCACATCCGGGTGCGCCAGCAGCCTCCGCAGGAAACCCGCGTTGGTCTGCACCCCCAGAATCACCGTGTCCGCCAGCGCAGCCCTCAGCACCCGCAGGGCGGTCGCCCGGTCCGGCCCGTACGCGATCACCTTTGACAGCATCGGGTCGTACGTCGAACCCACGGGCACGCCCGCGGTCAGACCCGAGTCGGTGCGCACCGCCCCGCCCGACGGTTCCGAAAGCGCCAGCACCGTCCCGCCGGAGGGCAGGAACCCCCGCGCCGGGTCCTCCGCGCACACCCGGGCCTCGATCGCGTGGCCCGTCAGCCGGACCTCGTCCTGGGTGAACGGCAGGACCCCGCCGGAGGCCACCCGCAGCTGCTGCTCCACCAGGTCCAGGCCGGTGATCAGCTCCGTCACCGGGTGCTCGACCTGGAGGCGGGTGTTCATCTCCATGAAGTAGTAAGAGGACGGGTCCCCGCCCGGGACGATGAACTCCACCGTGCCCGCGCCCACGTACCCGCACGAGCGGGCCGCCTCCACCGCCGCCGCGCCCATCGCCGCCCGGGTCTTCTCGTCCAGCAGGACCGACGGCGCCTCCTCGATCACCTTCTGGTGGCGCCGCTGGAGCGAGCACTCGCGCTCGCCCAGGTGGACCACGTTTCCGTGGGAGTCGGCGAGCACCTGGATCTCGATGTGCCGGGGCCGGTCGACCCACCGCTCGACCAGGAGCGTGTCGTCGCCGAAGGAGGAGCGGGCCTCGCGGCGGGCCGCCGCGATCTCCTCGGCCAGCACGGCCTCGTCCCGCACCAGCCGCATGCCCTTGCCGCCGCCGCCCGCCGAGGGCTTCAGCAGCACGGGCATGCCGATCTCCTCGGCGGCGGCGACCAGTTCGGCGTCGGACAGGCCGCTGCCCGAGGAGCCCGGGACCACCGGGACCCCGGCGGCGCGCACCGTCTCCTTGGCCCGGATCTTGTCGCCCATCAGGGAGATCGCCGAAGCCGGGGGCCCGATGAAGCCGAGACCGGCCTCCGCGCACGCCTCCGCGAAGGCCGCGTTCTCCGCGAGGAAGCCGTAGCCCGGGTGGACCGCCTCGGCGCCCGTCCGCCGCGCGGCATCCAGCAGCCGCTCCACCGACAGGTAGCTCTCGGCGGCCGCCGCCGGACCGATGCGGACGGCCGTGTCGGCCTCCCGCACGTGGCGGGCGTCCGCGTCCGCGTCGCTGAAGACGGCCACCGACCGCACGCCCAGCTCGCGCAGGGTGCGGATGACGCGTACCGCGATCTCGCCGCGGTTGGCGACCAGAACAGTGCTGAACATCAGTGAGGTCCTCACGTCACATACGGAAGATGCCGAAGCCCGAGTCGCCCAGCGGGGCGTTCGCGCACGCGGTCAGGGCCAGACCCAGCACCTGTCGGGTCTCCAGCGGGTCGATGACCCCGTCGTCCCACAGCCGGGCGGTGGCGTAGTAGGCGTTGCCCTGCTCCTCGTACTGCGCCCGGACCGGGGCCTTGAAGGCCTCCTCGTCCTCGGCCGGCCACTCCTGGCCGGCGCCCTCGATCTGGTCCCGCTTGACCGTGGCCAGCACCGAGGCCGCCTGCTCGCCGCCCATCACGGAGATCTTGGCGTTGGGCCACATCCACAGGAACCGCGGCGAGTACGCCCGCCCGCACATCGAGTAGTTGCCGGCCCCGTACGAGCCGCCGACGACCACCGTCAGCTTCGGCACCCGGGTGCAGGCCACCGCCGTCACCATCTTGGCGCCGTGCTTGGCGATGCCGCCCGCCTCGTAGTCGCGGCCGACCATGAAGCCCGAGATGTTCTGGAGGAACAGCAGCGGGATGCCGCGCTGGTCGCACAGCTCGATGAAGTGGGCGCCCTTCTGGGCGGATTCGGAGAACAGGATGCCGTTGTTGGCGACGATCCCGACCGGGTGCCCGTGGATCCGGGCGAAGCCGGTGACCAGGGTCTGCCCGAACTCGGCCTTGAACTCCTGGAAGCGGGAGCCGTCCACGATCCGCGCGATGATCTCGCGGGCGTCGTACGGGGTGCGGGAGTCGACCGGGACCGCGCCGTACAGCCCGTACGGGTCCACCTTGGGCTCCTCGGGAGCCTCCACCGACCAGGGCAGGGCCCCGCGCTCCGGCAGGGTCGACACGATGTTGCGCACGATCCGCAGCGCGTGCGCGTCGTCCTCCGCGAGGTGGTCGGTGACGCCGGAGGTCCGCGAGTGGACCTCGCCGCCGCCCAGCTCCTCCGCCGTGACCACCTCGCCGGTGGCGGCCTTCACCAGCGGCGGGCCGCCGAGGAAGATCGTGCCCTGGCCGCGGACGATGACGGCCTCGTCGCTCATCGCCGGGACGTACGCGCCGCCCGCCGTGCACGAGCCGAGGACGGCGGCGATCTGCGGGATGCCGGCGCCCGACATGCGCGCCTGGTTGTAGAAGATGCGGCCGAAGTGCTCGCGGTCCGGGAAGACCTCGTCCTGCATGGGCAGGAAGGCGCCGCCGGAGTCGACCAGGTAGAGGCAGGGGAGATGGTTCTCCAGGGCCACCTCCTGGGCGCGCAGGTGCTTCTTGACGGTCATCGGGTAGTACGTGCCGCCCTTGACGGTGGCGTCGTTCGCGACGATCACGCACTCGCGCCCGCTGACCCGTCCGATGCCCGCGATCACCCCGGCGGCGGGGGCCGCGCCCCCGTACATGCCCTCGGCGGCCAGCGGGGCCAGCTCCAGGAAGGGGGACCCGGGGTCCAGGAGGGTGTCCACCCGGTCGCGGGGCAGGAGCTTCCCGCGGGCGGTGTGGCGGGCGCGGGCCTTCTCGCCGCCGCCGAGCCGCGCCGCGTCGAGCCGGGCCCGCAGGCCCTCGGTCAGCTCGCGGTGGGCGGCCTCGTTGGTCCGCCAGGCCTCGGACGCCGGGTCCGCGGCGCTCGTCAGCACTGGTGCCTGCTGCATCGGTCGAGCTCCCTTGCTCGGTGCACGCTGTTAATGAGCGTTAACGCATGTACCGCCTAGGTTAACGAGCGCTAACGGCCCTGTCTAGAATGGTTTCCCATGAGCACCAGTGCCGCCGCCCCGACACGTCGCGAGCAGATCCTCAGCGAGGCCGCCCGCCTCTTCGCCGCGCGCGGATTCCACGGCGTCGGGGTCGACGAGATAGGGGCCGCGGTCGGCATCAGCGGCCCCGGCCTCTACCGCCACTTCGCGGGCAAGGACGCCATGCTGGCCGAGCTGCTGGTCGGCATCAGCGAACGGCTGCTGACCGGCGGCCGACACCGGGTGGAGGAGGCCGCGGGTGATCCCGCGCTGGTCCTGTCCTCCCTCATCGACGGGCACATCGACTTCGCCCTCGACGACCGGGCGCTGATCACCCTGCACGACCGGGAGCTCGACCGGCTCCGCGACACCGACCGCAAGCTCGTGCGGCAGCTCCAGCGCCAGTACGTGGAGCTGTGGGTGGACGTCGTACGGGAACTGCACCCGGAGGTGGGCGAGGCCGAGGTACGGGTCTCCGTGCACGCGGTCTTCGGCCTGCTGAACTCCACCCCGCACCTGGCGGCCCTCGGCCGGGAGGCGACGGAGTCCCTGCTCCGGCGGCTCGCGCACGGGGCGTTCGGGGCTCTGACGGTGTGAACCGGCGCGTCCACCGGTCGGGATGGGCGAGGCGGCTGCGCCCGGGCGGCGGCAGAATGGGCCGCATGCCGAAGCCGATAGAGACGCCCGTACCGAGCCGCGCCGAACTCGTCGACCACCTGGTCCGCACGCGCATCGCGGGACAGGTCGCCACGCCGCGCGAGAACAACCTCTCCCACTACCGCAAGCTCGCCAACGGCGACCGGCACTACTGGCTCGGGCTGGAGCTGGGCGACCGCTGGAGCGACGAGCAGGACGTGCTCGCCGTCATGGCGGAGCGCTGCGGGGTCGTGGACGACCCGGCGCACCGCTTCGGCCAGGACACCATCGACCCGGAGCTGACCGTGTCCGGCCTGGACCGGCTGGCGGCCCGGCTGCACAAGGCCGCGCTGGACCGGCAGAGCGTGCTGCTCGCCACCGGGCACCCGGGCGGGCTGCTGGACGTCCACCGGGCCACGGCGGCGGCCCTGCGGGCGGCGGGCTGCGAGATCGTGGTGATCCCGTCCGGGCTGACCGCCGACGAGGGCTCCGTGTGGCAGTTCGCGGACGTCGCCGTGCTGGAGCGCGGCGCGACGCTGTGGCACACCCACTCGCCGGAGCCGATGGCCGCGATCCTGGACGGCCTCGCGGCGGCCGGCCGGCCGCAGCCGGACCTGATCGTCGCCGACCACGGCTGGGCGGGCTGCGCGGCGCAGCGCGGCCTGGACGCGGTGGGGTACGCGGACTGCAACGACCCGGCGCTCTTCCTCGGCGAGGCCGAGGGGACCCTCCAGGTGGCCGTCCCCCTGGACGACCACGTCCGCGACCCCCGCTTCTACGACCCGATGACGGCCTACCTGCTGTCCGCGGCCGGGCTGCTGGACACGTAGCCGCACCCTGCCGGGCGCCACGCCGCGCCGGGCGTACCGCGCCGTACCGCGCCGCGCTGGGCCGTGCCGCGCCGTACGGTGCCGCGCCGGGCCGTACCGTGCCGCGCCCGGCCGTACCGCGCCGTACGGTGCCGCGCCCGGCCGTCCCGCGCCGTACGGTGCCGCGCCGGGCTGTACCGCGCCGCGCCCGGCCGTCCCGCGCCGTACGGTGCCGCGCCGGGCTGTACCGCGCCGCGCCCGGCCGTCCCGCGCCGTACGGTGCCGCGCCCGGCTGTACCGTGCCGCGCCCGGCCGTCCCGCGCCGTACGGTGCCGCGCCCGGCCGTCCCGCGCCGTACGGTGCCGCGCCCGCCCGTACCGCGCCGCGCCCGGCCGTACCGCGCCGCGCCCGGCCGTCCCGCGCCGTACCGGCCCGCCCCGCGCTGTCAGTGCGGGTCGTTACGGTCGCGGCCATGAGCGAACTCCCGAATCCGCTGTCGGCGCTCGGCTCCGCCGCAGGCCTGCCGCCCGGCCGCCTGGTCACCCGGGACGCCCGGCGCCGGCTGCGGCGCACCCGGCAGGAGCCGGTGCTGTGGCTCTCCGACGGGCCGGTCGACGCCCCCGCCGCCGCGTACCCGGCGCCGCCCGGGTTGCGGACCGTACTGCTCCACGACCGGCACGGGCCCGAGGAATGGTGGGACACCCGGGAGTTCCTGCGGCCGGAGTGGACGTCCGCCCCCGACGACCACCACGTCCAGCCGGTGCTCCGCGAGTTTTGGGAGGCCGTGGTCCCGGACCCCGAGGAGGGGCGGGAGGGCGAGGATCTGATCGCCCCCTTCGGCCGGGCCTGGCCGGGACTCGCCGAGGCGGGCCGGGCCCGGGAGGCGGACCCCGACGCGGGCGCCGACGGGCTCGCCCGGCAGCTGATCCGAGACGGCTCGCTCGGCCGCCCCCGGCTGGCCCTGGTCCCGGCCGGGCGCGGCGCCGACATCCCGGCCGCGATCGGCTGGGCCGGTCCCGTCAACCACGAGAACGACACGGGCCGGATCAGCGCCGTCCTGCGCTCCTGGGAGGACCGCTACGGCGTCCGCGTCCTGGCCCTCGGCTTCGCCACCCTCGACCTGTACGTCCCCGCCCCGCCCCGCACCCTCGCCGAGGCCCTGCCGCTGGCGGCCGAGCACTTCGCCTTCGCGCCCGACAACGTCTGCCAGGGCTCCGGCACCGTCCGCGACTACGCCCAGGAGGCCCTGATCGGCTCGACGCACTGGTCGTTCTGGTGGGACTAGCTAGTCCCGGAACACGCCCGGCGGAGCCGGGGCCGGTGTCGGGTCCAGGTAGACGCGGCGGATGGCCGGGAACGCCTCGCGGAGCCGGGCCTCCGCCTCCTCGCACGAGGCCTCCACCTGGCCCGCCGACGCCAGGTCGCGGAAGTCGACCTTCGCCGCGACCAGCACCTCCGCCGGGCCCTGCACCAGCGTGGTCAGCTCCAGCACCGCCTCGACGTGCGGCACCGCCAGCAGCTCCTCCCGGACCCGCGCCCGCATCGCGGCGGGCAGCGGCCGCCCGATCAGGTACTGCGCGTTCGAGCGCCCCAGCTCCCACGCCACCCACACCAGCAGCAGCCCGATCAGCAGCGAGGCCACCCCGTCGAACACCCCGGACCCGGTGAGCTGCGCTCCCAGCAGCCCGCCCGCGGCCAGCGCCAGGCCGATCAGCGCGGCCACGTTCTCCAGCAGCACCGCCTTCACCGCCGTATCGGGGGTGTGCTTCACGTACCGCCCCAGGGGAGCCCCCATCCGGGCGGCCTCGCCCCGCATCTGACGCCAGGCCACCAGCAGCGAGTAGCCCTCCAGGACGAAGGCCACCGCGAGGATGAGGTAGGACAGCGTCGGGTTCCCGGGCTCCTCGCCCTGCACCAGCGTGTGGATGCCGTCGTAGACCGCGAACACCGCGCCGCCGGCGAAGGTCGCGATCGACGCCAGCAGCGCCCAGATGTACCGCTCGGGCCCGTACCCCAGGGGGTGCGCCTCGTCCGCCGGTCTCGCGCTGCGCTTCAGCGCGGTCAGCAGCAGTACCTCGGTCACCGTGTCGGCCACCGAGTGCGCGGCCTCGGACAGCATCGCGCTGGACCCGCTGACGATCCCGCCCACCGCCTTCGCGGCGGCGATGCCGAGGTTGGTCACGACGGCGACGACGACCGTGCCGACGCTTTCGGATTCTCCGGACATGATGTGACGGTATGTCTGATCATGTGCGCGGGACGCGTACGACACCCTCCTGGATGACGGTCACGGCCAGCCGGCCGTCCTGGGTCCAGATGCGGGCCTGGCCCAGCCCCCGGCCGGCGGCCGCCGACGGGGACTCCTGGTCGTACAGCAGCCACTCGTCCGCGCGGAACGGCCGGTGGAACCACATCGCGTGGTCCAGCGAGGCGCCGACCACGTCGCCGACCGCCCACCCGCCGCGCCCGTGCGCGAGCAGCACCGAGTCCAGCAGGGTCATGTCGGAGACGTAGGTGGCCAGGCAGGTGTGCAGCAGCGAGTCGTCGCTCTCCAGCTTGCCGGCCGTACGGAACCACACCTGCGAGCGCGGCTCCACCGGCTCGCCGACGCTGCCCCAGGGCGGGGTCGTGGCGTACCGCAGGTCCACCGCGCCGCGCGCCTCGATCAGCCGCTCCACCGTGCCCGGGTCGCGGAAGATCTCCCGGTACGCGGGCAGCGACTCGGCCGCGGTCGGCAGCGTCTCCGGATCGGGCGCGGAGGGCATGGCGGCCTGGTGGTCCAGGCCCTCCTCGTGCGTCTGGAAGGACGCGGAGAGGTGGAAGACGGGCTGGCCGTGCTGGACGGCGACCACCCGGCGCGTGGTGAAGGAGCGCCCGTCGCGGATCCGGTCCACCGAGTAGACGATGGGCGCGCCGGGGTCCCCGGCGCGCAGGAAGTACGAGTGCAGCGAGTGCGCGGTGCGGTCCTCGGGCACGGTGCGGCCGGCCGCGACCAGTGCCTGGGCCGCGACCTGGCCGCCGAAGACCCGCGGTACCACCGCCGAACGGCTGGTGCCGCGGAAGATGTTCTCCTCGATCTGCTCGAGGTCGAGCAGATCGAGGAGCGTCGTCAGTGCCTCGTTCATGGGGGAAGGGTAGGTGCCCCGACTCCCTTACAGGCCCATGGACTTGGCGATGATGGACTTCATGACCTCGCTGGTGCCGCCGTAGATGCGGTTCACGCGGTTGTCGGCGTACAGGCGGGCGATCGGGTACTCGTTCATGTAGCCGTAGCCGCCGTGCAGCTGGAGGCACTTGTCGATCACGCGGTGCGCGACCTCGGTGCAGAACAGCTTGGCGGAGGCGGCCTCGGCGGCGGTGAGCTCACCGGCGTCCAGGGCCTCCAGGGCGCGGTCGGCGACGGCCTCGGCGGCGTCCACCTCGGCCTGGCAGGCGGCCAGCTCGAACTTGGTGTTCTGGAAGTGCGCGACGGGCTTGCCGAAGACGGTGCGCTCGGTCACGTACTGCTGGGCGAACCGGATGGCGGCCTTGGCCTGCGCGTACGCGCCGAAGGCGATGCCCCAGCGCTCGGAGGGCAGGTTGGCGCCGAGGTAGTAGAAGCCCTTGTTCTCCTCGCCGAGCAGGTCCTCGACCGGCACCTTCACGTCGACGAACGCCAGCTCGGCGGTGTCGGAGGTGCGCAGGCCCAGCTTGTCCAGCTTGCGGCCGATCGAGTAGCCCTCGGACTTGGTGTCCACGGCGAACAGGGAGATGCCGAAGCGGCGGTCCTCCGCGCTCGGGGCGGAGGTGCGGGCGCAGACGATCACGCGGTCGGCGTGGACGCCACCGGTGATGAAGGTCTTGGCGCCGTTGAGGACGTAGTGCGTGCCGTCCTCGGAGAGCTTGGCGGTGGTCTTCATGCCCGCGACGTCGGAGCCGGTGCCCGGCTCGGTCATCGCCAGCGCCCACATCTCCTCGCCGGAGACGAACTTCGGGAGGTAGCGCTTCTTCTGCTCGTCGTCGGCGAGCATCTTGATGTAGGGGAGGGCGAGCAGCACGTGCACGCCGGAGCCGCCGAAGTTCACGCCCGCGCGCGAGGTCTCCTCGTAGAGCACGGCCTCGAACTTGTGGGTGTCCAGGCCGGCGCCGCCGAACTCCTCGGGGACGTTGATACCGAAGACGCCGAGCTCGCCGAGCTTGTAGTAGAAGTCGCGCGGCGCCTGGCCGGCCTGGAACCACTCGTCGTAGACCGGGACGACCTCGGCCTCGATGAAGGCGCGGATGGTCTCGCGGAACGCCTCGTGGTCCTCGTTGAAAACGGTACGGCGCACGGCCGACTCCTCTCGGTGGCGGCGCGACGCCGCTTATGCCTAAGCGCTTGCTCAGACTAAGTTACCGGCGGGTTGTCGTCCCTGTCCATACCGGGTTCCCGACCGTCAGTACGAGAACGCCATCGGCCGGTCGGGGTCCTCGTCTTCGCCGCCGATCCGGCGCGGCGCGGCCAGGTCGGAGGCGGTGACCTCGGGCGGGCCGGCCATGACGGACCTGGCCAGGAGGCGGACCTCGATGACGGCGAGGAGCGCGTACAGCAGGCCGAACGCGGCGAGGGAGGCGATGACCTCGCCGTGGGACACGCCGGGCGAGACGGCGTCGGCGGTGCGCAGGACTCCGTAGACCGCCCAGGGCTGGCGGCCCATCTCGGTGAAGATCCAGCCCCAGGAGCAGGCGATCAGCGGGAAGGCCAGCGTCCACACGGCCGCGCGCCAGTACCAGGTGGTCAGCAGGGACCCCAGGGTCCGGCCGCGGGTCAGGGCCAGGTGCGGCACCTCGTCCTCGCCGGTCCGCAGCCCCGGGGCGAGCAGGACCTTGCGGCGGGTCAGCCACAGCCCGACCGCGCCCACGGCGAGCGAGGTCATGCCGAAGCCCATCATGAAGCGGAAGCCCCAGAACGCGACCGGGATGTCGGGCTTGTAGTCCCCCGGCCCGTGCTGCGCCTCCTCGACCGCCTGCGTGTCGTTGATGCCCGCCACGTACCCGGTGAAGTTCCCCACCGCGAGGAACGAGAGCAGGCCGGGGACCGACCACTCCACGCTGTTGTGCCCCTTGGAGACGTCGCCGACGGCGAACACCGAGAACGGGGCGGACGTCTGGCCGTCCCACAGCGCCTCGGCCGCGGCCATCTTCATCGGCTGCTGCTGGACCATCACCTTGCCGAGGCTGTCCCCGCTGAAGGCCACCAGCACCCCGGCCACCAGCATCGTCACCAAGCCCAGCCGCATCGAGGCGCGCATCACCGGCACGTGCCGGCCGCGCCGCAGGTGCAGGGCCGAGATGCCCAGCATGAACGCCCCGCCGACCAGGAAGGCGGCCGAGAGGGTGTGGTAGACGACGACCAGCGTCGTGTTCTGGGTGAGCACGAGCCAGAAGTCGGTGAGCTCGGCGCGGCCGCGCTCCCCGTTCATCCGGTAGCCGACGGGGTGCTGCATCCAGGAGTTGGCCGCCAGGATGAACCAGGCGGAGAGGACGGTGGCGACCGCGACGATCCAGATGCAGGCCAGGTGGATCCTCTTCGGCAGCCTGTCCCAGCCGAAGATCCACAGGCCCACGAAGGTCGACTCGAGGAAGAAGGCGATCAGCGCCTCGAAGGCCAGCGGAGCCCCGAAGATGTCACCGACGAACCGCGAGTAGGCGGACCAGTTCATGCCGAACTGGAACTCCAGCACGATCCCGGTGACCACACCCACCGCCATGTTGATCAGGAGCAGCTTTCCCCAGAACTTGGTGGCCGAAAGGTACTTCTCCCGCCCCGTCCGCACCCACGCGGTCTGGAGCACCGCGACCAGCGTCGCCAGGGAGATCGTGAGCGGGACGAACAGGAAGTGGTAGACGGTCGTCATGCCGAACTGCCACCGGGCCATCGTGTCGAAGGCCACCGCCAGCTCCATCCGGGATCCTCCCTCGCCTCGCCCGCCCGGTCCGCAGGGGACACTCTCGCCCGGGCCGGCCGCGCCGCCCGCCAGCGGCGGTCCGACGGCCCGGGATGTACACCGGACGGCCGAGGCGCCCGTCCCGTCCGAGCCGGCCGGACGCGCTCAGCCCGCGGCCGGGTCCGGGTACGCGGCCAGCGCCTCGAGGGTGAGGTGGACCCCGGCCCGCAGCGCGGCGTCGCGGCGGCCGGGATACGAGGCCCGGTGCTCCGCTTCGAGCTCCCGCGCCCGCCGCAGCCGCTCCGCGCAGTCCTCCCCGCGCAGGGCCGCGTCCAGGGCCGAGGCGGTCGCCTCCACGAGCGGAGCCATGGCGCGCACCGCCCCCTCGGCCCCGCCGGCGGACCGGGTCTCCAGCTCCTGCGCGAGGAAGTACAGGGCCGGAGCCGTCCGCGCGGCCAGCCGCAGGCGGGGGCGCAGGACGTCCGCCGCCCCGGCGGGGGCCCGCCGGGGCGGCAGCAGGAGCAGCCGCGCCGACCGGTGGTCCAGTGCGGCGGACAGCTCGTACGGGCGGTGCCACAGCGCGAACGACTCCGCGGGGGCGGGCGCGGGCGCGGGGGCCGGGCCCGTGGGACGCCCGGCGGCAGCCAGGGCGGCGATCCGCTCCAGGCGGGCGCGCAGACCGGTGCGGTACGCCTCCAGGCCGTCCGCCGCCTCGCGGTACAGGTCGGGCGGCCACAGCAGCGGGCCGAGGAGCGCCACGACCGCGATGCCGACCGCGCTCTCCCACAGCCGGGCCGGCGGATACCCGGGCACCGGAGTCGCGTAGATCACCAGGGCCGTGACCAGCACCTGCTGGTTGGGGGAGCCGTCGTGGCGCAGCAGGTACATCCCGGCGCAGCCGCCCACCAGGAGGAGCACGAACGACAGGGAGCCCAGCGGCAGCCAGTGCAGGACCACCACGCTCAGCACCACGCCCACGACCACGCCCACGAGCCGTTCCAGGGCCAGCCGGGGCGCCGCGAACACGTCCCCGCGCAGGATCAGCACGGCCGGCAGGGCGGCGGGCACCGGGGCCGTGCTCGTGCCGATCCACAGGCACACGAACCAGGGCAGGGCCGCGCACACCACCATCCGGGCGGCCGGTGCCAGCTGCTCACGCAGGAGGCGGCTCCGCGCCGGTGCGGACATCCCGGACATGCGGCACATCGTAGGGGCGGGCCCCGCCTCCCGAGGACCGGTGCGGCGCGCGCCGGGCCGCCGTCAGCCGCCCGGCCGGGCGTACGGGGCGGGCCCCGGGCCGCTTCAGGCCTCCGGGGGCCCGGCCCAGCGCAGGGCGAACCACAGCTCCATCCGGACGTCGGGGTCGTCCAGGTCCCGCTCCAGCAGCTCGGCGCAGCGGGCCACGCGCTGGCGCACGGTGTTGCGGTGCACGCCCAGGTCGGCGGCCGTGCGGTCCCAGCCGCCGTGGTGGGCCAGCCAGCCGCGCAGGGTGTCCCGCAGCGCGGGCGGGAGCGGCGCCAGCAGGGCCGCGGCGTGCGCACGGGCCTCCGCCTCGCCGACCAGGCCCGCGAAGCCGGGGGCGGAATGCCGGGCCAGCGGGGTGCGGGCCGCCTCCGCGCGCTCCAGGGCGCGTGCGGCCTGCGCGTCGGCGCCGGCCAGGGCCCCCGGCGCGGCCGGGGCGCTGACCCCCAGCCGCCACCCCGGCTGCGGGACGGGCTCCCGGTCGGTCAGCAGCCGCACGCCGCCCTCGTACGGGTCGAGCAGTACGGTGCCCAGCGCGGCCCCGAGGGCCCGCGGGTCACCGGCCCCCCGGGCGTGGACCACGTGCCAGGGTCCGGGGGCCAGGGCGTCGGCCGGGTTGGCGCCGAGCAGCAGCCGGGTCAGCGCGGAGGCCTCGTCCCCGGCCGGGCGGGGTGCGGTGAGCAGGGACAGCAGGACGGCCGCGACGGAGGCGACGGTGTGGTCGCCCGGGGCCCGGCCCGGGGTGGCGAGGGCCAGCACCCGGCCGCCGCCGACGGCGTAGGCGGCCAGGTGCGTCCCGGCCAGGGTGTCGGTGGCGGTCGCCGCGGACCCGGGCGCCACCCGCTCCGCAAGCGCGTCCACCGCACCCCGCACCTCCGCACCGGGCGCACCCCCGGCACTGCGCACCACACCCCACCCGGTCCCGCCCCGCCCTGCCGCGGCCCCGGCCGCGGCAGGGCCGCCCACCGCGTCCCGCGCCGGTGCGGATCCGACGGACCCGGACCCGGACCCGGCGGGCGCGGCCCCGCGGCCTGCGGCCTGCGCGGACCCGGCGGGCACGGCCCCGCGGCCTGCGGCCTGCGCGGACCCGGCGGGCACGGCGGGCACGGCCCCGGCAGGCGCGGACGCGCCCGGTCCGGACCCGCCCGCCCCGGGGCCGGGATCGGGCTGGGCCGCGGAGGCCGGCGCGAGCAGGGCTGCCCAGCCGCCCAGGATTGCCGCCAGGCGGGCGAGGACCGCGGGGACCGGGTCGGGTCGGGCGGCCGCCGCCGCGAGGGACTGCTGCGCCTCGGTCACGCGGCGCAGCTCGCGCGTACGGGCCTCCTCCATCAGCCGCCACACGGCCCGGCCCACGGCGGTGAACGGCGTCGCGGGCGGCACCTCGACCAGCGGCAGCCCGTGCCGGGCGCAGGCTTCGGCCAGCGCCCGCGGCACCGTCTCGTGCACCGGGGTGACCCCGAAGCCGACGGCGGCCGCCCCGGCCCGCACGAGCCGCTCGACGTACGGCCCGGCCTCCGCCCCGCCGCCCTGCGGGCCCGCCCCCGCCAGCCCCGCCCCCGCCGTGAGCAGCAGCTCCCCGCCCAGCAGGTACGGCGACGGGTCCGCCATCTCCGAGGCGTGCACCCCGTGCACCTCGGCCTCGGCGGGCCCGGCCAGCCGGCGCAGCCCCAGCTCCGCGTCGGCGAGCAGCCGCCCGAGGGCGACCGGCGGGGTGGGAGGGGCCTCCATGGATACTCCGTACACATCGAAGGGCGGTAGTGGATGAAACGTACACTTCGCGGCCAGAGAGCACCGGCTTACGCTCGAAGGACCGCACTTGTAGGACCTCCAGAAGGGCACCCCCCATGAGCACGCAGCCGCGCGGCCCCGTCGACTCCTCCCGCATCCCGCGCTACGCGGGCCCGGCGACCTTCGCCCGGCTGCCGCGCCTCGACGAGGTCGGCTCCGCCGACGTCGCCGTCGTCGGCGTGCCCTTCGACTCCGGCGTCTCCTACCGCCCCGGCGCCCGCTTCGGCGGCAACGCGATCCGTGAGGCCTCGCGCCTGCTGCGCCCGTACAACCCGGCCCAGGACGCCTCCCCCTTCGCCCTCGCCCAGGTCGCGGACGCCGGCGACATCGCCGTGAACCCGTTCAACATCAACGAGGCCGTCGAGACGGTCGAGGCCGCGGCCGACGAGCTGCTCGGCGCCGGCTCCCGCCTGATGACCCTCGGCGGCGACCACACCATCGCCCTCCCGCTGCTGCGTTCCGTCGCCAAGAAGCACGGCCCGGTCGCGCTCCTCCACTTCGACGCGCACCTGGACACCTGGGACACCTACTTCGGCGCCGAGTACACCCACGGCACCCCGTTCCGCCGCGCCGTCGAGGAGGGCATCCTCGACACCGAGGCGCTCTCGCACGTCGGCACGCGCGGCCCGCTGTACGGCAAGCAGGACCTCGACGACGACGCCAAAATGGGCTTCGGCATCGTCACCTCCGCGGACGTCTACCGCCGCGGCGCCGACGAGGTGGCCGACCAGCTGCGCCAGCGCATCGGCGACCGCCCCCTCTACATCTCCATCGACATCGACGTACTGGACCCGGCCCACGCGCCCGGCACCGGCACCCCCGAGGCGGGCGGCATGACCTCCCGCGAGCTGCTGGAGATCATCCGCGGTCTGTCCTCCTGCAACCTCGTTTCCGCCGACGTGGTGGAGGTGGCCCCGGCGTACGATCACGCGGAGATCACCTCGGTCGCGGCCTCGCACACCGCGTACGAGCTCACCACGATCATGAGCCGACAGATCGCGCAGTCGAAGGGCAAGTAACAGAAGTGACGCACGACCACGACCTGGTGCTCCGTCCCACCGAGGCCCAGACGGCCGCCGCGCTGTCGCCGCCGCCGGGCCGCACGGGCGGGGACCTGGTCGTGGAGACCCTGCGTTCGCTGGGCGCCACCACCGTCTTCGGACTGCCCGGCCAGCACGCGCTGGCCGTCTTCGACGCGGTCGGCCGCTCGGACCTGCGCCTGGTCACCCTGCGCACGGAGAACAACGCGGGCTTCGCGGCGGACGCGTACGGCCGCATCACGGGCGAGGCCGTGCCGCTGCTGCTGTCGACGGGGCCGGGCGCGCTGATGGCCCTGCCGGCGCTCGCCGAGGCGGCGGCCGCCTCCGCCCCCGTCCTCGCCATCTCCTCCCAGGTGCCGGTGGCGGGCCTGGGCGGCGGGCGCCGCGGGCACCTGCACGAACTGCGCGACCAGTCGGCCTCCTTCCGGGACGTGGTCAAGTCGGTCCACGTGGCCCGCACCCCCTCGCAGATCCCGTCCGTGGTCGCGGAGGCCTGGGAATCGGCCCTGACCGCACCCCACGGCCCGGTCTGGGTGGAGATCCCGGAGGACGTGCTGCGCGCCGAGACGCTCATCCCGCAGGTCACGGGCGTGGACGCGACCCCGCACGAGCTCGCCCCGCGCCCGGAGCTGACCGCCGTCGCCGCCCACTGGCTGTCCGGGGCCTCCCGCCCGGTGATCATCGCGGGCGGCGGGGTCATCCGCTCCGACGCCTCGGGCAAGCTCAGGCAGCTGGCGGAACGCCTGAACGCGCCCGTGGTCACCACCTTCGGCGGCAAGGGCGCCTTCCCGTGGACCCACCCGCTCTCCCTCCAGTCCTGGCTGGAGGACCGCCACATGACCGACTTCCTGGAGGACGCGGACGTCCTCCTCGTCGTCGGCTCGGGCCTGGGCGAGCTGTCCTCGAACTACCACACGTTCTTCCCCACCGGCCGGGTCGTCCAGATCGAGGCGGACCTCGGGAAGCTGGAGTCCAACCACCCGGCCCTGGGCATCCACGCAGACGCCCGCCTCGCCCTCCAGGCCCTGCTGGAGACGGTCGACGAGCGCCCGGACCCGTACGCCCCGGACCGCGTCAGGATGGTCCTGTCCGACATCGCGGACCGGCTGTCCGCCCAGGAGCTCACCCTGGAGCAGGGCCTGCTGGCCTCGATCCGGGCCGCCCTCCCGCCGCGCTCCCCGTCCTTCTGGGACATGACGATCCTGTCCTACTGGGCGTGGTCGGCCTTCGACGCCAAGCACCCCAACACCATGCACTCGGCCCAGGGCGCGGGCGGCCTCGGCTACGCCTTCCCCGCGGCCCTCGGCGCCGCCGTCGCCGAGCCGGGCACCCCGGTGCTCGCCGTGTCCGGCGACGGCGGCGCGATGTACTCCGCCGCCGAGCTGGCCACCGCGCGCCAGCACGACCTGGACGTCACCTGGCTGATCGTGGACGACGGCGGCTACGGCATCCTGCGCGAGTACATGACGGAGTCCTACGGCCGCTCCACCGGCACCGAGCTCACCCGCCCCGACTTCGGCGCGCTGGCGGCCTCCTTCGACGTCCCGGCGACCACCACCACCACCGAGTCCCTGACGGCTGACCTCAAGAAGGCCCTCGCCACCCCCGGCCCCTCCGTCGTGGTCCTCCCGGCCACCCTCAGGATGTTCGCGCCGACCCACCTCTGAGCGCCCGGGCCCCCTGCGGGCTCCCCGATCCCCCTCCGAGCCGCCGCCCGCCCCCGACGGGCGAAGCCCGCTCGCGGCACCCGGACACCGGTGCGATTGTTGCGGCGGGATGAAATCCGCCGGTCCGGGCGTTGGGGCATGTCGGTAGTACGGACGAACGGGGAGGCTTCACGTGACGGCGGCTGGCGAAAAACAGGGCTGGGGCAGGCGGCTCGCCGCGTACACGTGGCGCTACAAGGTCAACGTGCTGCTCGCGCTCGGGTCCTCGCTGGCCGGCATGGCCGTCATGGCGCTCGTACCGCTGGTCACCAAGGTGATCATCGACGACGTCATCGGGGACCGGTCCAAGCCCATGGGGCCCTGGGCGGGCATGCTCATAGCCGCCGCCCTCCTCGTGTACGTACTGACCTACATCCGCAGGTACTACGGCGGGCGGCTCGCCCTCGACGTCCAGCACGACCTGCGCACCGACATGTACGACACCATCGCCCGCCTCGACGGGCGGCGGCAGGACGAGCTGTCCACCGGGCAGGTCGTCGGGCGGGCCACGAGCGACCTCCAGCTGATCCAGGGCCTGCTCTTCATGCTCCCGATGACCATCGGGAACTTCCTGCTGTTCGGGATATCCCTCGGGATCATGCTGGCGCTGTCCCCGCTGCTGACCCTCGTCGCACTGCTGATGGCCCCCGCCCTCTGGTTCATCGCCAAGCGCAGCCGCAAGAAGCTCTTCCCCGCCACCTGGTACGCCCAGGGCCAGGCCGCCGCCGTCGCGAGCGTCGTCGACGGCGCCGTCACCGGCGTCCGCGTGGTCAAGGGCTTCGGCCAGGAGGAGCAGGAGTCCGCCAAGCTGCGGACCGCCGGGCAGCGGCTGTTCGCAGGCCGGATGCGGACCATCCGGCTGAACTCGCGCTACACCCCCGCCCTCCAGGCGGTGCCCGCCCTCGCCCAGGTCGCCATGCTGGCCCTCGGCGGCTGGATGGCCACCCGCGGCCAGGTCACCCTCGGCACCTTCGTGGCCTTCTCCACCTACCTCGCCCAGCTCGTCGGCCCCGTCCGGCTGCTCGCCATGGTGCTGACGGTGGGGCAGCAGGCGCGGGCCGGCGTGGAGCGCGTCTTCGAGCTCATCGACACCGAGCCCGTCATCCGGGAGGGCAAGCACGAACTGCCCGCCGACGCGCCCGCGACCATCGCCTTCGACGAGGTCCGCTTCGGCTACGACCCCGAGCGGCCCGTCCTCGACGGGTTCTCGCTCTCCGTCGCCGAGGGCGAGACCGTCGCCGTCGTCGGCGCCTCCGGCAGCGGCAAGTCCACCGTCTCGCTGCTCCTGCCGCGCTTCTACGACGCCGACGGCGGATCGGTCCGCGTCGGCGGGCACGACGTGCGCGAGCTGACGTACGGATCCCTGCGCGCCGCCATCGGACTGGTCCCGGAGGACTCGTTCCTCTTCTCCGACACCATCCGCGCCAACATCGCCTACGGGCACCCCGGCGCCACCGACGAGCAGATCGAGGCCGCCGCCCGCGCCGCCCAGGCCGACGGGTTCATCAGGGCCCTGCCCAACGGGTACGACACCAAGGTCGGCGAACAGGGGCTCACCCTCTCCGGCGGCCAGCGCCAGCGCGTCGCACTCGCCCGGGCCATCCTCACCGACCCGAGGCTGCTCCTCCTCGACGACGCCACCTCCGCCGTGGACGCCCGCGTCGAGCACGAGATCCACGAGGCGCTGCGCTCGGTCATGGCCGGCCGGACCACCCTGCTGATCGCCCACCGCCGCTCCACGCTCGCACTGGCCGACCGGATCGCCGTACTCGACCGCGGCCGGCTCTCCGACATCGGCACCCACGAGGAACTGGAGCGCCGCTCCGCCCTCTACCGCAGGCTGCTGACCGACCCCGACGCGCTCGGCGCCGGCTCGCCGCGGACCCGCGAGGCGCTGCCGATGGCCGAGTTCGAGCGGGACATCGACCGCGACATCGAACGGGACATCGAGCTCGAGGCGGAGATCGACTCCGAGCCCGTCAGCGCCAAGCGCCGGGTCGCCGGCGGGATCACCCCCGAGCTCTGGCGGCGTCAGGAGGAGTCCGACAGCGCCGCCGCAGCCTCCATCCCCGGCATGCCGGCCACCCCCGAACTGCTTGCCCAGGTCGCCGCCCTGCCGCCCGCCGACGACAAGCCCGATGTGGACGAGACCCGCGCCGCGGCCGCCGAGCAGAGCTACGGCCTGCGCCGCCTGCTCCGCGGCTTCGGGGCGCCGCTCGCGATCAGCCTCGGCCTCGTCGCCGTCGACGCGGGCTCCGGACTGCTCCTGCCGATCATGATCCGGCACGGGATCGACCAGGGCGTGGAGAAGGCCGCCCTGGGCGCGGTCTGGGCCGCCGCCGTCCTCGCCCTCGTGGTCGTCCTCGGGCAGTGGACCGCGCAGTTCGCCGAGACCCGGATGACGGGCCGCACCGGCGAGCGCGTGCTGTACTCGCTCCGCGTCAAGATCTTCGCCCAGCTCCAGCGCCTCGGCCTCGACTTCTACGAGCGCGAGCTGACCGGCAAGATCATGACCCGGATGACCACCGACGTGGACGCCCTCTCCACCTTCCTCCAGACCGGGCTCGTCACCGCCGTCGTCTCCGTCTTCACCTTCTTCGGCATCCTGGTCGCCCTCCTCGTCCTCGACGTCGAGCTCGCCCTGATCGTCTTCGCCACGCTGCCGCTGCTGGTGCTCGGCACGATCGTCTTCCGCCGCAAGTCGGTCGCCGCGTACGAGCTCGCCCGCGACCGGGTCAGCCTGGTCAACGCCGACCTCCAGGAGTCCGTCGCCGGGCTCCGCATCGTCCAGGCCTTCCGCCGCGAGGGCTCCGGCGCCCGCCGCTTCGCGGAGCGCAGCGACTCGTACCGCGAGGCCCGGGTGCGCGGCCAGTGGCTGATATCCGTCTACTTCCCGTTCGTGCAGCTGCTGTCCTCGGGCGCCGCGGCCGCCGTGCTGATCGCCGGCGCCGGCCGGGTCGAGGCGGGCACGCTCACCACCGGCGCGCTGGTCGCGTACCTGCTCTACATCGACCTGTTCTTCGCCCCGGTCCAGCAGCTGTCCCAGGTCTTCGACGGCTACCAGCAGGCCACCGTCTCCCTCGGCCGCATCCAGGGGCTGCTGCGCGAGCCGACCAGCACCCCGCACGCCGAAGAGCCGCATCCGGTGCCCGAGCTGCGCGGCGAGATCGCCTTCGAGGACGTCCGCTTCGCCTACGGCACCGCCGAGGAGCGGGGGGAGAAGGGCGACGCCCTGGCGGGAATCAACCTGCGCATACCCGCCGGGCAGACCGTCGCCTTCGTCGGCGAGACCGGAGCCGGCAAGTCCACGCTGGTCAAGATGGTGGCCCGGTTCTACGATCCGACCTCCGGCCGGATCACCGCCGACGGGGCCGACCTGCGGGAGCTCGACCTGACGGCCTACCGCCACCGGCTGGGCGTCGTCCCCCAGGAGCCCTACCTCTTCCCCGGCACCGTGCGCGACGCCATCGCCTACGGGCGGCCCGACGCGCAGGACGCCGAGGTGGAGGCGGCCGCCCGCGCGGTCGGCGCCCACGACATGATCGCCACGCTCGACGGCGGCTACCTGCACACCGTGGCCGAGCGCGGCCGCAACCTCTCCGCCGGGCAGCGCCAGCTGATCGCACTGGCCCGGGCCGAGCTCGTCGACCCGGACGTGCTGCTGCTCGACGAGGCCACCGCCGCCCTGGACCTGGCCACGGAGGCCCAGGTCAACCACGCCACCGAACGGCTCGCCGGCAAGCGCACCACCCTGGTGGTGGCGCACCGGCTGACCACGGCCGCCCGCGCCGACCGGGTCGTGGTCATGGACCGGGGCCGGGTCGTCGAGGACGGCACCCACGCCGAACTCCTGGCGCACGGCGGCCGGTACGCACGGCTGTGGCGCACCTTCGTCGGAGAGGACGAGCGCGCCGCGGCCTGACCGCCGGGCGGGTCAGAGCTCGCCGAAGAACAGGTTGCCCGGGGCGTCCTGGTCGGTGCCGGTGTAGTACTCGCGCACGGCGTCGAGGAGTTCGTCCACGGTCAGGGTGCCGTCCCCGTCGGCGTCGATGCGCCGGAACAGCGCCTCGGCGTCATCGGGGCTCAGCTCCGTGTCGAAGGCCTCCTGGGCCCGGTGGAACTCCTCCGGGCTGATGCGCCCGTCGTCGTCGGTGTCCACGACGGTGAGGATCGCCTGCATCATCGGCCGCAGCGAGCGGTCGTACGCGGGGCCGCCCTGCTGGTACAGCCGCGTCATGCCCACCTTGTACTCCTCGGGCGTGACCACGCTGTCCCGGTCGGTGTCCAGCTCCGTGAAGAGGTCCTGCCAGAAGTTGGCGATCCCCTGGATCACCGCGTCGGCCTTGGGCGAGTCCTCGGGCTCGGACAGGGCCGTCAGCATCCGGGCGCCGAGCGCGAAGATGTCCTTCGCGTCGATCACGCCGTTCCCGTCCGCGTCGAGGCGGTTGAAGGAGCGCTCCAGCTTGCGGTCGAGCAGGTCGTTCGTCACGTGGGTGCCTTTCACGGCTACGGAGAGAGGGGACGGGTAACACAGCGTAATGTCCCCTCCGGTCGCGAACTCCCGTTCTCCCGCCGGGGGATGGCGGATGCACCCTTACGGGCGACGGGCGCCGAGAAGCAACCTTCCAGGGGTTCCGCGCGTCGTACGTGCGTGCGCACGTTGTACGTACGACCGATCGGGGGACAGGGTGTTGCAGGGAACGAGGGGGTGGCGGGGGCGCGGCCGGCGGGCCGCGGTGCCCGGGGTGTTCGCCACCGCGCTGTGGCTCGGCGTCGGCGGGCTGTTCGCGGCTCCGCCCGCGTGGGCGCAGCCGGGGGGCGGGGCCGCCGCCGGCACCTGCGCGGGCCGGCTGGCCAGGACGCTGCCGCTCGCGGAGGGCGAGGTGCGCGTGTACAAGAGCCGCACCCACGCCTGCGCGCTCACCGTGGCCCGGGTCCCCGGTCAGCGGCGGGAGATGGCGGTGAGCATCCAGGGCCGTGGCGGGGCACCGATCCGCGATATCGGGCAATTCACCCATTACGCCGGTCCCGTCACCGTGGGAGCGATCGGCCGCTGCGTGTATGTAAAGGGGAGCGTGGGGGCCGAATCGGCCGAATCCGGCTGGATCCTGTGCTGACGGACCGGCCCAACTAGGTCTGTTCAGCAGCGTGTTCGCCCCGCTAGGTTCACCGCGACCGAAGTGAACTCAAGGGGAGGGTGAATGCGCAAGACGCTCGGATGGCTGCTGTCGCTCGTGGTGCTGATCGGCACCATGGGCGCGGCCGGCTCCACGGCACAAGCGGCCACCGCCGCGGGGCCCGCGGCCGCCACGGACATCAAGGACCAGATCCTCGGCATTCCCGGCATGAGCCTGATAGAGGAGAAGCCGTACCCCGGCTACCGCTTCTTCGTACTGAACTACGAGCAGCCGGTCGACCACCGGAAGCCGTGGAAGGGCACCTTCAAGCAGCGTCTGACCCTGCTGCACAAGGACGTCTCGCGCCCGACGGTGTTCTTCACCTCCGGCTACAACGTCAACACCAACCCGCGCCGCAGTGAGCCGACGACCATCGTCGACGGCAACCAGGTGTCCATGGAGTACCGGTTCTTCACCCCCTCCCGGCCCGACCCGGCCAACTGGGAGAACCTGGACATCTGGCAGGCCGCCAGCGACCAGCACCGCATCTTCGGCGCGCTGAAGAAGATCTACCCCAAGAACTGGCTGTCCACGGGCGGCAGCAAGGGCGGTATGACGGCGACGTACTACGAGCGCTTCTACCCGCGCGACATGGACGGAGTCGTCGCGTACGTCGCGCCGAACGACGTCGTCAACAACGAGGACTCGGCCTACGACCGGTTCTTCGCCAAGGTCGGCACCAAGGAGTGCCGCGACCGGCTGAACGCCGTGCAGCGCGAGGCGCTGGTGCGCCGTGAGCCGCTGGAGGCCAAGTACGCGGCCGCCGCCGCCGAGAACGGCTGGACCTTCACCACCGTCGGCAACCTCGACAAGGCCTACGAGGCCGTCGTGCTCGACTACGTGTGGGCCTTCTGGCAGTACAGCCTGCTCGCCGACTGCTCCTCCATCCCGGCCGCCGCCACCGCGAGCGACCAGGAGATCTGGGACACGATCGACGCGATCTCGGGCTTCTCCGCCTACGCCGACCAGGGCCTGGCCACGTACACGCCGTACTACTACCAGGCGGGCACCCAGCTCGGTTCGCCCGACATCAAGCAGCCCCACCTCAAGGGCCTGAGCCGCTACGGCTACCAGCCGCCGCGCAACTTCGTGCCCCGCGACATCCCCATGACCTTCCAGCCGGGAGCCATGAAGGACATCGACGGCTGGGTGCGCGACAACGCGAACCAGATGCTGTTCGTGTACGGGCAGAACGACCCGTGGGGCGCCGAGCCGTTCCGCATCGGGTACAAGGCGCGCGACAGCCACGTGATGATCGCGCCGGGCGCCAACCACGGGGCCAACGTCGCCCAGCTCCTCGACGGCGAGAAGGCCCTGGCGACCGCGAAGATCCTCCAGTGGGCCGGGGTCGCCCCGGCCGCCGCGATCGCCGACGAGGCGAAGGCGGCGCCGCTGGCCGCGCCGGACGCCACGCTCGACCAGCGCGACCTGGAGCGCGAGCCGCAGCTGCGGCCGTAGTCCCCGGCCTCCGGTCCGCCCCGGGTGACGGGGTGGCGTCTAGTACGCCGCCCCGTGGCCCAGCGGGTAGCGGCCCGGGACCGGGACCGGCAGGCGGCCGGCCGGGCGCACCGCACCGGTGAGCACCCGGGCGGCCGCCCGCATCTCCGCATCACCCCAGGTGTAGGTCGCCACCTCCGCCGCGCACGCCGGCAGCCGGGCCGAGTCGTACGGATTGCGGAGCGCGACCACGACCACCGGCACCCCGGTGGCCAGCAGGTCGGCCACCAGCGTGCGCTGCGGGCTCTCGCCCTCGGGCACGTTGTACGTGCACACCAGCACCGCCGCGTGACCGGGCGCGGCGGCCGCCGCGCGGGCGGGCGGCAGGGCCGTGGCCCGGCAGCCCAGGGCGGTCAGCTCCCGCGCCAGGACGGCCGTCGGGGGCCCCGTGGTGCCGCTGGGCGAGACCGGGTCCGTCCCGGTGACCAGCAGCCGGGGAGCGGCCGAGGCGTCCAGCGGCAGCAGGCCGGCGGGATTGGCCAGGACGGTCGTCGTACCCTCCGCGATCGCGGAGGCGGCCGCGAGGTGCTCCGGGACGCCGACGCTCTCGTCCACCGTCCCGGCCGAGGCGCCCGCCCCGTCGAACAGGCCCCGGCGCGCCTTCAGTTCCAGGATCCGCAGCACCGACTCCTCGATCCGCTCCTCCGTCAGCTCCCCGCTCTCCACGGCCGCCAGCACGCTGCGGTGGGCGAGCCCCAGGTCCGGCGGGTTCAGCAGCTGGTCGCAGCCCGCGAGCAGGGCCAGCACCGGCACCCGGTCGTCCCCGTACTTCTGGCGGACCCCGGCCATGTCGAGGGCGTCGGTGACCACCACCCCCCGGAAGCCCAGACGTTCGCGCAGGATGCCGGTCACGATCGGCCGGGACAGGGTCGCCGGATCCCCGGAGGGGTCCAGCGCCGGGAAGACGATGTGGGCCGTCATGACCGCGTCCACGCCCGCCTCCACCGCGGCCCTGAACGGTGGTTCGTCCAGCTCCTCCCAGACGGCCCGGCTGTGCCGCATCACCGGCAGCCCGACATGGCTGTCGGTCTCGGTGTCCCCGTGCCCCGGGAAGTGCTTCGCGGTCGCCGCGACACCGGCCGCCTGGTAGCCGCGGACCTGGGCGGCGACCAGCTCCGCCACCGCACCGGGGTCGGCGCCGAAGGACCGTACGCCGATCACCGGATTGGCCGGATTCACGTTGACGTCCGCCACCGGCGCGTAATCCTGCCGGATGCCCATGGCCGCCAGCTCGGTCCCCGCGATGCGCGCGGCCCGCCGGGCTTCGGCGGTGGAGCCGGTCGCGCGGTGCTGCGCGCCGAGCGCCATCGCCCCCGGGAACAGGGTCGCGGGCTTGCCGACGCGGGCCACCGCCCCGTGCTCCTGGTCGGTGGAGAGCAGCAGCGGGATGCCGGGGCCGGAGGCGAGGGCGGCCTCCTGGAGGCCGGCCGACAGCGCGGCGATCTGGTGCGGGGTACGGGTGTTGTGGGCCCAGGCGAAGTAGATGATCCCGCCCAGGTGGTAGCGGGAGACCAGCTCGGCCGCGGTGCGCACCCCGAACAGCTCCAGGTTCTTCTCGGCGTCCGCCGGGTCCGGCTCGGTCGCCGAGTGCCCGTACGCGCGGGACACGAAGAGCTGCCCGACCTTCTCGGCGAGGCTCATCCGGTCGACCAGGCGGCGAACCGGCCGGGCGGGGGCACGCCCGGGGGCCCGCCCGTCGTCCGCGGTGCGGTCGGCGCCCGCGGTGGCGGCGGCGGCCCCGGCGCCCGCGACGGCGGCCATGGCGGCCGCGGCGAGCAGGGTCCGGCGTGAGGCGTGGTTCGGCACGCGCCGGACCCTACTGCGGGGCCGCGGCCGAAGGGGGAGGGACACTCGGGAGTTCCCCCGGATGACCTGAACGCGCGGCCCACTGCTCCTGGAGCGTCCGGACGGCCTCGGTGATCGCCGGACGGCGGGCGGCACCGGTCCGCCACAGCGCGTACAGCCGGCGCACCGGGCCCGGCTCCAGCGGGACGGCCACCGCGCCCGGCGGCAGCGCGCCGGTGCCCAGCCGGGGCACCACGGCCACCCCGAGCCCGGCCGCGACCAGGGCGGTGATCGTGTGGTTCTCCTCCGCCACGTGCGCGATGTCCGGCTCGAGGCCGGCCGTGCGCAGGGTCCGCACCAGCCAGTCGTGGCAGACCCGCCCCGGCGGCTGGCACACCCAGCGCTGGCCGCCGAGGTCGGCCCGCAGGATGACCGCGCGCGTGGTGAACGGGTGCCCGGCCGGCACCACCAGATCGCAGAGGTCGTCCCCGATCACCGCCTGTTCGACCCCTTCGGGGGCCGGCAGCGGGGCGATGTCCCAGTCGTGGGCCACCGCCAGATCGGTGACGCCCCGGGCCACCAGGTCCACCGACAGGTGCGGGTCCACCTCTGTCAGGCGTACGTCGAGCGCCGGATGCCGGCGGGCCAGATCGGCCAGCACCCCCGGCAGCAGCCCGCGCGCCGCCGAGGCGAACGCGGCCACCGTCAGCAGCCCGCTGGGCCGTCCGCGGCGCTCCTCCAGGGTGGTCTCGGCACGTTCCACGATCGCCAGCAACTCCCGGGCGGTGTCGGCCAGATGCCGGGCCTCCTCGGTCAGCGCCACCCCGCGTCCGCGCCGTTCGAGCAGGGTGGTGCGGGTCTCCCGCTCCAGCTTGGAGATCTGCTGCGAGACGGCGGAGGGGGTGTAGCCGAGGGCGGCGGCCGCTCCCGCGACCGAGCCGTGGACGGAGACGGCGTGCAGGGCGCGCAACCGGGCGAGATCGAGCATGCCCTCATCGTGGCACCCCCGATCACCCGGTAGCAATGCTTCATCCATCCCGGAAGACATTCGCGCTGGTGCTACATGGTCGGGCGGCCGATGCTCGGAGCATGCGTCCCGTACACACCGCACTCGCCGTGCTCGTCGCCGCCGTCTGGGGCTTCAACTTCGTCGTCATCGAGATCGGGCTCGGCCACTTCCCGCCGCTGCTGCTGTCCGCCCTGCGCTTCCTCGTCGCCGCCCTGCCCGCCGTGTTCTTCGTCGGGCGGCCCAAGGTCGCCTGGAAGTGGGTCATCGGGGTCGGCCTGGCCCTGGGCATCGCCAAGTTCGGCCTGCTCTTCACCGGCATGGCCGCCGGGATGCCGGCCGGCCTGTCCTCCCTCGTGCTCCAGGTCCAGGCCGTCTTCACCGCCGTCCTCGCCGCGGTCCTGCTGCGCGAACGGCCGGGCCGGGTGCGGCTGCTGGGGATGGGCGTGGCGCTCGCCGGGATCGCGGTGGCCGCCGTGGACGGCGGGACGTCCGGGCCGGTGCTCGGCTTCACCCTGGTCGTCGCGGCCGCCGCCTGCTGGGGCGTCTCCAACGTGCTGACCCGCAAGGCGTCCCCGCCCGACGCGCTGAACTTCATGGTCTGGGTGTGCACGGTGCCCGTGCTGCCGCTGTTCGGGCTCTCCCTGCTGCTGGAGGGCCCCGAGCGGGACCTGGCCGCGCTGCGCGCCCTGGACTGGTCGGGGGCGGCCGTCATCGGCTACGTGGCCTGGGTGTCCACCGTCTTCGGCTTCGGCGCCTGGGGCTATCTGCTGCGCCGCTACCCGGCCTCCTCGGTGGCGCCGTTCTCGCTGCTGGTCCCGGTGTTCGGGATGTCCTCGGCGGCCCTGGTGCTCGGGGAGTCCGTCTCGGGGCTGCGCTGGCTGGCCGCCGTACTGCTGGTCGGCGGGGTGGCCCTGACCTCGCGGGCGCCGGCGCGGACGTCCTCGCGGGGCGGGCTCACCGCGGCTGGTTCTCCTGGAGCGGCAGCCGCCAGTCCTGTCCCGTCAGGTTCACTCCGTACGCACGGTGCGGCCGCTCCGCGATCAGGGTGAACCCGGCCCGCAGGTACAGCTCGCGGGCGTCGGTCAGCACATCGTCGGTCCACAGCATCAGCTCGCGGTAGCCGACCGAGCGGGCGAAGTCGACGACCGCGGCGACCAGCCGGGTGCCGATGCCGAGGCCGCGGCCCTCCGGGTCGACCAGGAGCAGCCGCAACCGGGCGGTGCCGGCCGCGGCGTCCTCCCGTACGCACATCACCGAGCCGACGGGACGCCCGTCGAGCTCGGCGATCCAGGCCCGTTCCAGATAGGGGTCGTGGTCCTCGGCGAAGTCCGCGACGATCCGGGCGACCATGCCCTCGAAGTCGGCGTTCCAGCCGTACTCGGCGGCGTACAGCGCGCCGTGGCGCTGCACGATCCACCCCAGGTCTCCCGGTGCCGGGTCCCGCAGCCGCACGCTTTCAGCCATGCGCCAACTCTAGGCGGCCCGGGCGGGCGCGTACCGCCGAACGGGCTACTTCTTGCCGCCGAGGATCTGGCCCAGCAGGTCGCCGAGGCCGCCGCCCTGCCCCGGGGCCGCGCCGGGTGCCGGGGCGCCCGTACCGGGGGCGGCCGGGGTGCCCGGTACGGGTGCGGTGCCCGCCGGGCCGCCGGCGGCCGCGCCCGCGCCCTTGCCGGCGGCCGCGCGCTTGGCGAAGACGGCCAGCAGCACCGGGATCAGCAGCTCGATGACCCGGCTGATGGCGGGGGCGGGGATACCGGTCTTCTTCGAGACGGCGTTGGCCACGGGCTTGCTCACCTTGGCGAGCACCCCGGCCATCAGCCCGCCGCCCAGCAGCCCGCCGCCGAGCGTGGCGACGCCCTGCAGCGGCGGCTCGGCCACCTCCGCGACGGCCTGCCGGACCTCGTCGTCGTCATCGGCGTCGGCCTTCTCCTGGAGGCTGCCGGTCATCGCGCCCACCGTCTGCGCGACGGTGTCGCGGGCGCCGGCGGTGTCGGTGCCGAGCAGTCCGGCGATCTCGGTCAGCTTCTCGTCGCCGAGCTCGCCCAGCACGTCGTCTTGGAATGAGGATTCGCTCATGCCTGAAACGCTACTTCTGAGGTGATTTGGCGGCACCTCGGGTGGGAGTTGGGTAACGGAAACATAAAGCTCCGCTTCCTGGTGCAACCCTGCGCCGGTATCGCGGGTCGTATGGTGCGTCGGCACTTCCGGGAGGGGATCTGGGGGGATCGGGAAGTCCGGCGAGGGAGGGGTAACCGTGAGGGGGTCCGGCCGCGAGGCCGGACCCCCTTCTGGTCTCCCGGGGGCCGGTCCACAGGCCTGCCGCGCTGTCGGCGCGGGACGGTAGCTTCGGGGCATGGCAACGAACGGGGCGCAGGCGCAGTCGGTGCAACTGGCGGTGGTCGAGGGCGTGCTCGAGCGCATCACCTATGCCAACGAGGACAGCGGCTACACGGTCGCGCGCGTCGACACCGGCCGCGGCAGCGGCGACCTCCTCACCGTCGTCGGCTCCCTGCTGGGCGCCCAGCCCGGGGAATCGCTGCGCATGGAGGGCCGCTGGGGCTCCCACCCCCAGTACGGCAGGCAGTTCACCGTCGAGAACTACAGCACCCTGCTCCCCGCCACCATCCAGGGCATCCGCCGCTACCTCGGCTCCGGCCTGATCAAGGGCATCGGCCCGAAGATCGCCGACCGGATCGTGGAGCACTTCGGCCTCGACACCCTCGACGTCATCGAGGACGAGCCCGAGCGGCTGATCGAGGTGCCCGGGCTCGGCCCCAAGCGGACCGGGATGATCGGGGCCGCCTGGGAGGAGCAGAAGGCCATCAAGGAGGTCATGGTCTTCCTCCAGGGCGTCGGCGTCTCCACCTCCATCGCGGTGCGCATCTACAAGAAATACGCCGACGCCTCCATCTCGGTGGTGAAGAACCAGCCCTACCGGCTCGCCGCCGACGTGTGGGGCATCGGCTTCCTCACCGCCGACCGCATCGCCCAGGCCGTCGGCATCCCGCACGACAGCCCCGAGCGGGTCAAGGCCGGGCTCCAGTACGCCCTGTCCCAGTCCACCGACCAGGGGCACTGCTTCCTGCCCGAGGACCGGCTCATCGCCGACGGGGTCAAGCTGCTCCAGGTGGACACCGGGCTGGTCATCGACTGCCTGGCCGAACTCGCCGCCGATCCGGAGGGCGTCGTACGGGAGTCCGTGCCCGATCCGCAGGGCGGGCCGGACCCGCTGACCGCCGTGTACCTGGTGCCCTTCCACCGCGCCGAGCTGTCGCTGGTGGGCCAGGTGAGAAGGCTGCTGCGCGCCGAAGAAGACCGGATGCCCGGATTCCAGGACGTGGACTGGGACAAGGCGCTGGGCTGGCTCGCCGGGCGGACCGGGGCCACCCTGGCCCCCGAACAGCGGGACGCGGTCCGGCTCGCGCTGACCCGCAAGGTGGCCGTCATGACCGGCGGCCCCGGCTGCGGCAAGTCCTTCACCGTGCGCTCCATCGTCGAGCTGGCCCGGGCCAAGAAGGCCAAGGTGGTGCTCGCGGCCCCCACCGGCCGGGCGGCGAAGCGGCTGGCCGAGCTCACCGGGGCCGAGGCCTCCACGGTCCACCGGCTGCTGGAGCTCAAACCCGGCGGGGACGCGGCGTACGACCGGGAGCGGCCGCTGGACGCGGACCTGGTCGTGGTCGACGAGGCCTCGATGCTGGACCTGCTGCTGGCCAACAAACTGGTCAAGGCGGTGGCCCCGGGCGCCCACCTGCTGCTGGTCGGGGACGTGGACCAGCTGCCCTCGGTCGGCGCCGGCGAGGTGCTGCGTGATCTGCTGGCCGAGGGCGGCCCGGTGCCCGCGGTCCGGCTGACGCGCATCTTCCGGCAGGCCCAGCAGTCGGGCGTGGTCACCAACGCCCACCGGATCAACACCGGTGTGCCCCCGATCACCGACGGGCTGCCGGACTTCTTCCTCTTCCCCGAGGAGGACACCGAGGCGGCGGGCGTGCTCGCCGTGGACGTGGCGGCCCGGCGGATTCCGGCCAGGTTCGGGCTCGACCCGCGGCGCGACGTCCAGGTGCTCGCGCCCATGCACCGCGGCCCGGCCGGCGCCGGAAACCTCAACGGCCTGCTCCAGCAGGCCATGACGCCGGCCCGGCCGGACCTGCCCGAGAAGAGGTTCGGCGGCCGGGTCTTCCGGGTGGGCGACAAGGTCACCCAGATCCGGAACAACTACGAGAAGGGCGCCAACGGCGTCTTCAACGGCACGGTCGGCGTCGTCACCGGCCTCGACCCGGTCGAACAGCGCCTGACGGTACGGACGGAGGAGGACGAGGAGATCGCATACGAGTTCGCGGAGCTCGACGAGCTGGCCCACGCGTACGCCGTCACCATCCACCGCTCCCAGGGGAGTGAATATCCGGCGGTCGTGATCCCGGTCACCACCGGTGCTTGGATGATGCTCCAGCGAAATCTCCTCTACACGGCGGTGACCAGGGCGAAGAAACTGGTCGTCCTCGTCGGGTCCCGCAAAGCCCTCGGTCAGGCGGTGCGTACCGTTTCCGCAGGCAGGAGGTACACGGCGGTCGCGCCCAGGCTGTCCGGCCGGATACCGGTGGGAAACATCACCTAGATGATCGATCATTTGGGGTTCCACGACCGGTGCGGAGGGGGCAGGATGAGCAGCTTGACGGCACTGAGTGCCGTTGAAAGCACCAAAGGCCGACCCCGAGTGCACTCTCCTGCGCCAAATGGGGGAAGGTAGAGGCAGTCAGGGCACCTCGAAGAAGAGGCACTACGTCGGTGAGGGATGACGTGAGCGACAACTCTGTAGTACTCCGGTACGCGGACGGTGAATACACCTACCCGGTGGTCGAGAGCACCGTCGGTGACCAGGGCTTCGACATCTCGAAGCTGAGGGCCCAGACCGGGCTCGTCACTCTGGACAGCGGCTACGGCAACACCGCGGCCTACAAGTCCGCGATTACCTACCTCGACGGTGAGCAGGGCATCCTGCGCTACCGCGGTTACCCGATCGAGCAGCTGGCGGAGCGCTCGACCTTCATCGAGGTCGCCTACCTGCTGATCAACGGTGAGCTGCCGACCGTCGACCAGCTCGCGTCGTTCCGCAACGAGATCACCCAGCACACGCTGCTGCACGAGGACGTGAAGCGCTTCTACGACGGCTTCCCGCGCGACGCGCACCCGATGGCGATGCTGTCCTCCGTGGTCAGCGCGCTGTCGACGTTCTACCAGGACAGCCACAACCCGTTCGACGAGAAGCAGCGCCACCTCTCGACGATCCGGCTGCTGGCCAAGCTCCCGACGATCGCGGCCTACGCGTACAAGAAGTCGGTCGGCCACCCGGTGGTCTACCCGCGCAACGACCTCGGCTACGTCGAGAACTTCCTGCGCATGACCTTCTCCGTGCCGGCCCAGGAGTACGACCTGGACCCGGTCGTGGTCTCGGCGCTCGACAAGCTGCTGATCCTGCACGCGGACCACGAGCAGAACTGTTCGACCTCCACCGTGCGCCTGGTCGGCTCCTCGCAGGCGAACATGTTCGCCTCGATCTCCGCCGGCATCTCGGCCCTGTGGGGTCCGCTGCACGGTGGCGCCAACCAGTCGGTCCTGGAGATGCTCGAGGGCATCAAGAACGACGGCGGCGACGTCGACGCCTTCATCCGCAAGGTGAAGAACAAGGAAGACGGCGTCCGCCTCATGGGCTTCGGACACCGCGTCTACAAGAGCTTCGACCCCCGGGCGAAGATCATCAAGGCGGCGGCGCACGACGTCCTCTCGGCGCTCGGCAAGAGCGACGAGCTGCTCGACATCGCGCTCAAGCTCGAAGAGCACGCGCTGGCCGACGAGTACTTCGTCTCGCGCAACCTCTACCCGAACGTGGACTTCTACACGGGTCTGATCTACCGCGCGATGGGCTTCCCGACCGAGATGTTCACCGTGCTCTTCGCGCTCGGCCGGCTCCCCGGCTGGATCGCCCAGTGGCACGAGATGATCAAGGAGCCGGGTTCCCGCATCGGCCGTCCGCGCCAGATCTACACGGGCGAGGTCCTGCGCGACTTCGTGCCCGTCGAGGCCCGCTGACCCGAGGCCCTCGCTCCCGGACGTCCGGGCCGGGACCTCCGGCCTCCGGCTCGGACAGACACCGGTTCAGGCTTGCGAAAAGCGCCCCGCCGTCGATCCCCCCACGGGTCGGCGGTCGGGGCGCTTTCCTTTCCCCGGTACGGATTCCCCCCACGGGACCCGAGCCGGGGCGTCGGTGTCTGCCGGGACCCGTTCGGGTCGGGAGGGCCGCTCAAAGCCTCCCGCGGGAACGTGTCCCGGCCGGCCGGTGCCGCACGGACGTCCCCCAAGACCTCCGTGGAACGTCCCCCAAGACATTCCTGGCACCGCCCCATTAGACCCGTGCCGACCCCGGATGGTTACGTTGGCATCACTGTGATCTGCGTCTCCCGTGAAGGAGGTGTGTGGGCGATGCGAAGGCGATCCACTAGCGGAAGGACCGCAACCGGAGGCTGTTGGTCACGACGAAGACCGAAGAGAAGGCCATCGCTGCGCCCGCGATCATCGGGTTGAGCAGCCCGGCGGCCGCCAGCGGCAGGGCCGCCACGTTGTACCCGAAGGCCCAGAACAGGTTGCCCTTGATGGTGGCCAGGGTCCGCCGGGACAGCCGGATCGCGTCCGCGGCGACCCGCAGGTCTCCCCGTACGAGGGTCAGGTCGCCCGCCTCGATCGCGGCGTCCGTCCCGGTGCCCATGGCCAGGCCCAGGTCGGCCTGGGCGAGCGCGGCCGCGTCGTTGACCCCGTCGCCGACCATCGCGACCGTACGGCCCTGCGCCTGGAGGCGGCGTACGACGTCCACCTTGTCCTGCGGGAGCACCTCGGCGATCACCTCGTCGATGCCGACCTCCCGGGCCACCGTCTCGGCGACGGCCTTGTTGTCGCCGGTCAGCAGGACCGGCGTGAGGCCGAGCGCCCGCAGCCGGGCCACCGCCTCGGCGCTGGTCTCCTTGACCGCGTCGGCCACCGTCAGCACCCCGCGCGCGGCGCCGTCCCAGGCCACGAGGACGGCGGTGCTGCCCGCGGCCTCGGCGGCCGCCTTGGCCTGCGCGAGGGGGGCCGGCAGCGCGATCGACCAGTCGGCCAGCAGCTGTTCGCGGCCCACCAGGACGGCGTGCCCGTCGACCACGCCCTGGACGCCGAGCCCCGCGAGGTTCTCGAACCCCTCGGGTACCGGCAGTTCGCCCACCCGCTCGGCGGCCCCCGTGGCGATGGCGCGGGCGATCGGGTGCTCGGAGGCGTGCTCCAGGGAGCCCGCGAGGCGCAGGAGCTCCTTCTCGTCGACCCGCTCGCCGGTGTGCACGCCGGCCAGGGTCATCTTCCCGGTGGTGACGGTCCCGGTCTTGTCCAGGACGACGGTGTCCACGCGGCGGGTGGACTCCAGCACCTCGGGTCCCTTGATCAGGATGCCGAGCTGCGCGCCGCGGCCGGTGCCGACCATCAGCGCGGTCGGGGTGGCCAGGCCCAGGGCGCACGGGCAGGCGATGATCAGGACGGCCACGGCGGCGGTGAAGGCGGCGGTGGGATCGTCGGTGATCAGCAGCCAGGTGAGCCAGGTGCCGAGGGCGAGCAGCAGCACCACGGGCACGAAGACCGCGGAGATCCGGTCGGCGAGGCGCTGGACCTCGGCCTTGCCGTTCTGCGCATCCTCGACCAGCCGGGCCATCCGGGCGAGCTGGGTGTCGGCGCCGATCCGGGTGGCCTCGACCACCAGCCGGCCGGAGGCGTTGACGGTGGCGCCGGTGACGGAGTCGCCGACGGAGACCTCGACGGGGACCGACTCGCCGGTGAGCATGGAGGCGTCCACGGCGGAGCTGCCCTCGACGACCGTGCCGTCGGTGGCGACCTTCTCGCCGGGGCGGACGACGAACCGGTCGCCGACCGCGAGCGAGCTCACCGGCACGCGGACCTCCCGGCCCCCGCGCAGTACGGCGACGTCCTTGGCGCCCAGTTCCAGCAGGGCCCTGAGGGCCGCGCCCGCCTTCCGCTTCGAGCGGGCCTCCAGGTAGCGGCCGAGCAGGATGAAGCTGACGACGCCGGCCGCGACCTCCAGGTAGATGGCGGAGGAGCCGTCGGTACGGGAGATCGTCAGGTCGAAGCCGTGCCGCATGCCGGGCATGCCCGCGTGGCCGAGGAACAGGGCCCACAGGGACCAGGCGAAGGCGGCGAGAGTGCCGACCGAGACCAGGGTGTCCATGGTGGCGGCGCCGTGCCGGGCGTTGGTCCAGGCGGCCTTGTGGAAGGGGAGGCCGCCCCAGACGACGACGGGCGCGGCGAGGGTCAGCGAGAGCCACTGCCAGTTGTCGAACTGGAGGGCCGGGACCATGGCGAGCAGGACGACGGGCAGGGCGAGGCCGGCGGAGACGAGCAGTCGCTGGCGCAGGGCGGCCGTCGCGGGGTCCCGTACGGCGGCGTCGGCGGCGGCGTCCGCGGCCTTCGCGCCTTCCGGAGTGCCGGGGGCCGCTTCCGGTTCCGGTTCCGGCGGCGGGGGCTCCTCGGCGGTGTACCCGGTCTTCACGACGGTCGCGATGAGATCGGCGACCTGGACGTCGGCCGCGTACGAGATCTTCGCCTTCTCGGTGGCGTAGTTCACCGTGGCGGTCACGCCGTCCATCCGGTTCAGCTTCTTCTCGATGCGGGCCGCGCAGGAGGCGCAGGTCATTCCGCCGATCGAGAGTTCGACCGCCGCTATGGGCCCGTCGTGGACTGTGCTGGTCATGTTCCGGCTCCAGGGGGAGGGCCGGGGTGTACGGAACCAGTATGAGCTGGCCGGCACACCCCGGCGGGGTGCTGCCGAAGGGGAGGGACCGGCTCAGACCCGGCCGGTGAACTCGTAGCCCGCCTCGTCCACGGCGGCGCGTACGTCCTCGTCGGCCAGCGGGGCGGCGGAGGTCACGGTGACCTCGCCGGTCGCGGCGACGGCCTTGACCGCGCTGACGCCCGGCAGCGCGGAGAGCTCGGTGGTCACCGCGCCCTCGCAGTGCCCGCAGGTCATGCCGGTCACCCGGTAGACGGTGGTGGTCTGGGTGTCCGTCTCGGCGGTCATGTCGTTCTCCTCTTCAAGGGCGTGTGCGGTCGCCGGGGGCGGCGCGTCACTCCACCGTCCTCCCGACACTTCGAGACTATACCCCTAGGGGGTATGGATGCGAGTAGCCGCGCCGGTTCATTTGGGGTGGCCGGGCGGGATGAATCATATGTAAATGCTCATATGGATCATCCGGGAACCTTCGTTCTGATCACGGCCGTGGCCGTACTGGCGCCCCTGCTCGCCTACGGGATCTCGCGCTGGCTGCCCGTACCGCTGGTGATCTTCGAGATCCTGCTCGGCATCCTGATCGGGCCGGACGTGCTCGGGTGGGCCCACACCGGGCAGGTGATCGACGTGCTGAGCCGGCTCGGCCTCGCGATGCTGATCTTCCTGGCCGGTTACGAGATCGACTTCGACCGGGTCAAGGGGGACACCCTCAAGCGGTCGGTGTGGGCGTGGCTGATCGCCCTCGTGCTGGGGCTGGGCATCGGCACCCTGCTCACCCGCGGCGGCGGCTTCGACAAGGGGGTCTACGTCGGCACCGCGCTCACCAGCACCGCCCTCGGCGCGATCCTGCCGGTGCTGCGCGATGCCGGGGACCTGCGGAACCGGTTCGGCTCCGTGATGATGGCGATGGGGGCGGTCGGCGAGTTCGGGCCGATCATCGCCATGGCGCTGTTGCTGAGCGGCCGGGCCCCGGGGCGCTCGGCGGCGCTGCTGGCGGCCTTCGCGGTGCTGACGGCGGCGGCGGTGTTCTGGGCGCTGCGGCCCAAGCCGCCCTGGTTTTCGAACGTCATCGCCAAGACCCTGCACAGCAGCGCCCAGTTCGCGGTGCGGCTGGTGGTGCTGGTGCTGGTGGGGATGCTGGGGCTGGCCCAGGTGCTCGGGCTCGACATCCTGCTCGGGGCCTTCGCGGCCGGGCTGGTGACCCGGCTGGTGCTGCAGGGGGCCGCGCCGGAGAGCAGCGGGACCGTGCTGTCGAAGGTGGAGGCCATCGGCTTCGGCTTCCTGGTGCCGCTGTTCTTCGTGGTCACCGGGATCGAGTTCGACCTGGAGGCGCTGCTCGGGGGCGGCCGGGAGCTCCTGCTGCTGCCGGTGTTCCTGCTGCTCTTCGTGCTGGTGCGGGGGCTGCCGATGTGGCTGCTGGCCCCGCGGGACCTGGGGCGGCGGGACAGGTCGGCGCTGGTGCTGTTCGGGTCCACCGCCCTGCCGCTGGTGGTCGCGATCACCACGCTGGGGGTGCAGGCCGGGCAGGTGGAGCCGGGGGAGGCGGCGGCGCTGGTGGGCGCCGGGATGCTGTCCGTGCTGGTGTTCCCGCTGGCGGGGCTGCGGCTGCGGGCCGGGGGCCGGGCCGGGCGGGGGGCCGGGCGCAGGGAGCGGGTCAGGGGGAGTGAGTCGTGGTGACCATCGGCTCCAGGTAGCGCAGCAGCACGGTCTTCAGCTCGGCGGTGTACGCGTCGCGTTCGGCGTCCTCGTGGGCCAGGATCAGGTCCAGCGAGGACTTGAAGATGCCCAGGATCATGTTCGAGGTGTGGGTGAGCTCGGCGGGCGTGGCCTGCGGGCAGAAGGAGTGCAGTACGCCCTCGACCCGGGTGAGCAGGCCGGAGTGCAGCTCCTCGTGCTCCTGGTTCATGGCGCCCGGGATGCCGGAGCCGTGCATGAGCGCCCAGAAGGCCGGGTTCTCGCAGTTGAAGGCGATGACCGGGTCCAGGACGGCGTCCAGCAGCTCGGGCAGCGGCCGCTGGAGGTTCTCGGGCAGGAAGGCCTGGCCGTGCGTCTCGTGGGCGCGCTGGAGCAGCCGGCCGCCGAGCTCGACCGCGATGGCCTCCTTGTTCGGGAAGAACTGGTAGAGCGTGCCCGGTGAGACGCCGGCCTCGCGGGCGATGGCGTTGGTGCTGGCCGCGGCGTAGCCGGTACGGCAGAACACCCCGGCGGCGGCGGCCAGGAGCTGGGAAACCCGGCGCTCGCCCCGTGCCTGGCGGCGGCGCGGTGCGGCGGTTTCTTCGGTTTCGGTTGTTTTGCCCCTGGGAGTTCCCGGCATGTCCAATCCCTTGCTTCCCGTGGGTGATTGACAAACGCGAGTGATCGCTCGCATTCTGAGGGAACGCGAGCGATTGCTCGTGTTTGCCAGTCTATTCGGCCTGGCAATCACGGTGAAGGGGACACCGAGTCATGTCCGAAGTCAAGAATCCGCCGTCGCCCGGGGAGAGCGGCAGGTGGACCCGGTTCGTCACGGCCCGGCCGCGGCTCTCGCTGCTGCTCGCCCTGCTGGTCACGGCGCTGGCCGTGTTCGCGGGCGGCGGCGCCGCCGAACGGATGGGCAGCGGCGGCTGGGAGGACCCGGGCGCCCGGTCCACCTATGCCGCCAAGGCGCTGGAGCGCGAGTTCCCGGCCTCCCAGCCCAATCTGCTCCTGCTCATGGACGCAGGCCCGGGGACCGCCGGAGTGGACGATCCCGCCGTCGCGGCCGAGGCCGAGCGGCTCACGGCGCGGCTCGCCGCCGAACAGGGGGTCGTCGGCGTCGGCTCGTACTGGCGCACCCAACTGCCCGCCCTGCGCTCCGAGGACGGCCGCCAGGCCCTCGTCTCCGCCCGGGTCCTGGGCGACGAGAAGACCGCCACCCGCGTCCTGGACCGGATCGCCCCGCGCTACCAGGGCGAGCACGGCCCCGTGCGGGTCTCCCTCGGCGGGCCGGCCGCGGTCCAGCGCGAGGTGACCGCCACCATCCAGGAAGACCTGCTGCGCGCCGAGATGATCGCCCTGCCGGTCACCCTCGTCCTGCTCATCCTCGTCTTCGGCAGCGCCGTCGCCGCCCTGCTCCCCCTCGGCGTGGGCATCGTGGCCATCCTCGGCACCAATGCGGTGCTGCGCGGCCTCACCGAGTTCACCGAGGTCTCCGTCTTCGCCCAGAATCTGACCACCGCGCTCGGACTCGGGCTCGCCATCGACTACGCCCTGTTCATCGTCCGCAGGTTCCGCGAGGAACTCGCCGCGGGGCGGGACCCGGTGGCCGCCGTCGGGGCCACCCTGCGCACCGCGGGCCGCACCGTGCTGTTCTCGGCGCTGACCGTCGCGGTCTCGCTCTCGGCCATGCTCTTCTTCCCGATGTACTTCCTGCGCTCCTTCGCCTACGCCGGGGTGGCGGTGGTCCTGCTCGCCGCGGCGGCCGCGCTGATCCTGCTGCCGGCGGCCCTGGTGCTGCTCGGCGAGCGGGTCAACTCCCTGGACCTGCGGCGGCTGTGGCGGCGCGGGCGCCCTGCCGGCGCCCCGGCGGAACCGGGGCGGGGCTGGGCGCGGACGGCCGGCCTGGTGATGCGCCGGGCCCCCGTGTTCGCCGTGGCCACCACGGCCGGGCTGCTGCTCCTCGGACTGCCGTTCCTCGGCGTGAAGTTCGGCACCGTGGACGACCGGCAGCTGCCGAAGACCGCGCAGTCGCATGTGGTCCAGCAGCAGATCCGCGACTCCTTCCCGGGCAGCCCCGGCGGAGGGCTCACCGTCCTCACCGAGGGCGCGGCCGGGCCCGCCGAGCTCGCCGCCTACCGGGAGCGGCTCGCCGCCCTGCCCGGGGTGGTCCGGGTCGACGGGCCGGTGAGCTCCGCGGAGCCCTCGCGGTACGCCTACTTCTCGCTCACCACCGAGGGGGAGGCGGTGGGGCAGCAGGCCCAGGACCTGGTCGGCGAGGTGCGGAAGGTGGAAGCGGACTTCCAGGCCTCCGTGACCGGACAGGCGGCCGTGCTGGTCGACGCTCAGGAGGCCATAGCCGGGAAACTGCCCGCGGCGCTGGCCCTGGTCGTGCTCGCCACGCTGCTCCTGGTGTTCCTGCTCACCGGCAGCCTGCTCATACCGGTCCAGGCGGTCCTGCTCAACGCCCTGAGCCTGACCGCGATGTTCGGGGCGGTGGTGTGGGTCTTCCAGGACGGCAACCTCTCCGGACTGCTCGCCTTCACCTCCACCGGCGACATCGAGACCACCCTGCCGGTGCTGATGTTCTGCATCGCCTTCGGACTGTCCATGGACTACGGGGTGTTCCTCATATCCCGGATCAAGGAGGAGTACGACCGGACCGGCGACCACGAGGGGGCCGTGCGCAGCGGACTGGCCCGTACCGGCGGGCTGATCACCGCGGCGGCTGTGATCCTGGCGGTGGTGATGGTGGCCATCGGCACCTCGCGGGTCACCAACACCAAGATGCTGGGGCTCGGGATCGCGCTGGCGGTGCTCATGGACGCCATGGTCGTGCGCAGCCTGCTGGTCCCGGCGGTCATGAAGCTGACCGGGAAGGCCACCTGGTGGGCGCCGGGCCCGCTGCGCAGGCTGCACGGGAGGATCGGACTGAGCGAAGGGCAGTCCCTGCCGCCGTCGGCCGAGCCGGATACGGATACGGATGCGGATACGGATGCGGCTCCGGAGCCCGAGAAGGTGCCCGCCGGGAAGGCCTAGCCGGGTGAGGCGGGGGGACGGGGCCGGCCCCGGCGGCCCCGTTCGGCAGTCGGTGCCGGTCAGCCCTCGCGGCGCCCCCGGTTGCCGGGGCGCCGGGCCACCCAGGTGCGGATCGTATCGGCGTACCAGTAGGGCTTGCCGCCCTCCATGTGGTCGGGCGCGGGAAGCAGGCCGTGCTTCCGGTAGGAGCGCACCGTGTCGGGCTGGACCCGGATGTGGGCGGCAATCTCCTTGTAAGACCACAGCTGTCGGTCGCTCATGACGCACCTCCTGGTCCACGCCGCGGGGCCGGCCGGGAGGCCGTCGGGGGAGCCGGCGCGTGGACACTGACGATCAGTCGGGTTGTGCCCGGGGAACGACGCGAGGTGAGGGCAGGGGAGGGGCTGTCGACCGCCTGTGACGGAAAACCCGCGTCATGCGGATATGCGTGACACAAGTGCGACCCCTGTGACAGATGCGGCACAGGGGTGCACAAGTGGCCCGGCGGTGACCGGGGCCGGCCTCAGCGGCTGAGGGGCCGGGCGGGCAGCGGTACGAGGGGCCGGGCGCTCAGCAGTACGAGGGGCCGGGTGCGCAGCGGTACGAGGGGCCGGGCGGGCAGCGGTGGGAGGGCCGGGTGCTCCGCGGTGGGAGGGCCGGAGTTCAGCGGTAGAGGGGCGGGCGGTCGACCAGGGCCACCGGGGCCCGTACGCCGGTGCGCGCCGCCGTGAGGCCCGCCTCCGAGACGGCGGCGGCCGCGTAGCCGTCCCACGCGTCCGGCCCGTCCACCCCGCCCCGCGCGGCCGCGGCCACCCAGCGGCGCAGCTGCCGGTCGTAGGCGTCGGCGAAGCGCACCGTGAAGTCCTGGTCGATCGCGCCGCCCCAGCGGCCCGCCGACTGCACCACCATCGCGTGCCCGTCACCGATCCGGGCACTGCCGGACTCCCCGACCGCCTCGCACTGCACCTGGTAGCCGAAGCCGCAGTTGACGAAGATCTCCACGTCCACCACGGCCCCGCCCGAGGTCTCCAGCAGCACCAGCCGGGGATCGCGCAGCCCCTCCGGAGCCGCCGAGGACGGGGTGGGGGACAGCACGGACACAGCCGTGATCTCCTGCCCCAGCAGCCAGCGGGCCGCGTCCACCTCGTGCACCACGGAATCGCTGATCAGCATGTCGCTGGTGAAGAAGGACGGCGAGGAGGCATTGCGGTGCCGGCAGTGCAGGAAGAGCGGGCGTCCGATCCCGCCCGCGTCCAGCAGCTCCTTCAGGCGTTCGTACTCGGCGTCGTACCGGCGCATGAACCCCACCTGGACCAGCCGCCGGCCCAGCCGCTGCTCGGCCTCCATGATGCGCAGCGCGCCCGCCGGATCGGGGGTCAGCGGCTTCTCGCACAGCACGGGCAGCCCCCGCTCCAGGGCCGCCCCGATCGCCTCCTCGTGCGCGGGCCCGGGGGAGGCGATCAGTACGGCCCCCACCCCGGGCGCGGCTATGGCGGCCGCCGGGTCCGTGTACGCGGCGGCGCCCTCCAGGGTGCCCGCGACCTCCTTGACCCGGTCCCCGTCCGGGTCGGCCACCGCCACCACCCGGGCCCCGCCGACGGTCTGCCCGATCCGGCGGACGTGGTCGGCGCCCATCTTCCCCGTGCCGATGACGGCGATGCCGAGGGTGCTGCTCATGTCGTGTTCCTCCCGGGAGTTCAGCGGGCGCCGCAGGAGCGCAGGTAGGAGCGGGTGCGCCGGGCGATCGGCAGCGGACGGTCGGGATCGCAGGGGTACATGTCCTGTTCCACGATGGCGAACAGGTCCACGCCCAGCCGCTGCGCGGCCGCCAGCACCGGCTCCAGCGCCGGCACCCCCGCCGGCGGTTCGCACATCACCCCGCGGCCCACGGCCGGACCGAACGGCAGCCCCTCCGCGACCACTTCGGCCAGGATCCGCGGATCCACCTGCTTCAGGTGCAGGTAGCCGATCCGCTCGGAGAAGGTCTCGATGGCCTGGACGCTGTCGCCCCCGCAGTACGCGTAATGGCCGGTGTCCAGGCAGAGCGAGACCAGGCCGGGGTCGGTGGCGTCCAGGAACCGCGCCACGTTCTCGGGGGTGTCGATGTGCGTGTCGGCATGGGGATGGACCACGATCCGCAGCCCGTACCGGTCCTGCACCTCCCGGCCCAGCCGCTCGGTCTGCGCGGCCAGTTCACGCCACTGCGCGGGAGTGAGGGTGCGGTCCTCCAGCACCTCGCCGGTCTTGTCGTCCCGCCAGAAGGAGGGGATGACCACGAGATGCGCGGCCCCCATCGCCCGGGTGAGGGCGGCGATCCGCGACACGTGCTCCCAGGTGTCCTCCCACACGGCGGGCCCGTGATGGAGTCCGGTGAAGACGGTGCCGGCCGAGACCCGCAGCCCGCGCTTGGCCGTTTCCTCGGCGAGTCGGGCGGGATCGGTGGGCAGGTAGCCGTAGGGGCCGAGCTCGATCCATTCGTACCCGGCGTCGGCGACCTCGTCGAGGAACCGCTCCCAAGGGGTCTGCGCGGGGTCGTCGGGAAACCAGACACCCCAGGAGTCCGGAGCCGAACCGACGCGGATACGGGTCAACGCGGGCGGGGAGGACGTCATAGCGGCCACCTTAGGGTGCGAGGCTCGAAGGGACGGTGAAGATGGTGGGACCAGCGGGAGGACTGACCGTGAGCGGCGACGGATTCGCGTTCGACCTGATCACGATGGGGCGCATCGGGGTGGATCTCTACCCGTTGACGACGGGCGTACCACTGGCGGAGGCGGACACCTTCGGCAAGTTCCTGGGCGGCTCCCCGGCGAACGTGGCCGTCGCGGCCGCCCGGCTGGGCCGGCGCACGGCGCTGATCAGCCGTACCGGCGCGGACCCGTTCGGCACGTACCTGCGGTCCGAGCTGCGGGGGTTCGGGGTGGACGAACGGTGGGTGACCGAGGTCGCCGGCCGCCCCACCCCGATCACCTTCTGCGAGATCTTCCCGCCCGACCACTTCCCGCTGTACTTCTACCGGCTGCCCAAGGCCCCCGATCTGGAGATCGCGGCGGAGGAGCTGGACCTGGCGGCCGTCCGCGAGGCCAAGGTGTTCTGGATGACGGGCACCGGCCTGAGCGAGGAGCCGAGCCGCACGGCCACGCTGGCCGCGCTGGAGGCCCGCGCGAAGTCCGGGACCACCGTCTTCGACCTGGACTGGCGGCCGATGCTGTGGCGCGAGAAGCCCGGCGCGCACTACGAGCGGGCGCTGGCCCTGGCGACGGTGGCCGTCGGCAACGCCGAGGAGTGCGAGATCGCCACCGGCGAGTCGGAGCCGTACGCGGCGGCGCGGGCGCTGCTCGCCGCCGGGGTGGAACTGGCGGTGGTCAAACGGGGCCCGGAGGGCGTGCTGGCCGTCCACCGCGACGGGACGGTGGCGGAGGTCCCGCCGGTTCCCGTCCGGGTGGTGAACGGGCTGGGGGCCGGGGACGCGTTCGGCGGTGCGCTGTGCCACGGGCTGCTCGCCGGGTGGGACCTGGCGGCGGTCATGCGGTACGCGAACGCGGCCGGGGCGATCGTGGCTTCGCGGCTGGCGTGCGCTGCGGCGATGCCGGTCTCCGACGAGGTGGAGGAGGTGCTGGGCCGTGCCGGTGGTCTCTGAGTGGGGGATGGAGTGGACGAGGCTGGTCGTCCTCGAGCTGGAACCGGGCGAGGTGTACGCGCACGCGTGCGGTGAGGCTGAGTGGATCGTGCTGCCGCTCGCGGGGGCGGCCAGGGTCACGTGCCGGGGCTCCGCGCCTGACCCGGCCACCCCCGAGACCCGGGGCTCCGCCCCCGACCCCGCGCCTCAATCGCCGGCGGGGCTCAAGGATCGGGGCTCCGCCCCGGACCCCGCGCCTCAATCGCCGGCGGGGCTGGAGGTGCCGGTGTTTGAGGCGCGGGGGGCTGGGGGCGGAGCCCCCAGCAGCGGGACGCAGGTGTTCGAACTGCTGGGGCGGGGCGGGGTGTTCCAGGGGGTCAGCGACTTCGCGTACCTGCCCCGCGACGGGCACGCGGAGGTGACCTCGGCCGCCGGCGGGCGGTTCGCCCTCGCGGGGGCCCGGTGCGAGCGGCGGCTGCCCGCCCGCTACGGCCCCGCCGCAGCCGTGCCCGTCGAGCTCCGCGGCGCAGCCCAGTGCTCCCGGCAGGTCAACAACTTCGCCGCGGCCGGCCCGGCCGGGTTCCCCTGCGACCGGCTCATCGCCGTCGAGGTGCTCACGCCCGGCGGCAACTGGTCCTCGTACCCGCCGCACAAGCACGACGAGCACCACCCCGGCGAGGAGTCCCGGCTCGAGGAGATCTACTACTTCGAGATCGCCCCGCACGGCGACACCCCCGGCCTCGGCTACCAGCGCGTCTCGCCCTCCCCGGCCGGGAAGACCGACGTCCTCGCCGAGGTGCGGACCGGGGACGCCGTGCTGATCCCGGACGGCTGGCACGGGCCATCCATCGCCGCCCCGGGGCACGACATGTACTACCTCAACGTGATGGCCGGTCCGGACACGAGCCGCGAGTGGCTGATCCGGGACCACCCCGACCACGGCTGGATCCGCGCCACCTGGCCGGGGCAGGACATCGACCCCCGGCTGCCCTACCCCCAGGCCCCCCGGACGGCCCCGCAGACGGAGGCACCCCGATGAGACTCACCGTCGCCCAGGCGCTCGTCGCCTTCCTCGCCCGCCAGTACACCGAACGCGACGGCCGGCGCCACCGGCTCATCGCGGCCACCTGGGGGATCTTCGGGCACGGGAACGTGGCGGGCATCGGCCAGGCCCTCCTGGAGACCGGCTCCCGCTCGATGCCCTTCCTCCAGGGCCGCAACGAGCAGGCCATGGTGCACGCCGCCGTCGGCTACGCCCGCCAGAGCGGGCGGCTCTCCGCGCACGCCGTGACCACCTCCATCGGGCCCGGCGCCACCAACCTCGTCACCGGCGCCGCCCTCGCCACGATCAACCGGATCCCGGTGCTCCTGCTGCCCGGCGACACCTTCGCCACGCGGCCCGCCGACCCCGTGCTCCAGCAGCTGGAGGTCCCGTACGCGGGGGACCTCTCCGTCAACGACGCCCTGCGGCCTGTCTCCCGGTTCTTCGACCGGATCACCCGCCCCGAGGCCCTCGTCCCGGCCGCCCTCCAGGCGATGCGCGTCCTCACCGACCCCGTGCAGACCGGGGCCGTCACCCTCGCGCTGCCGCAGGACGTGCAGGCGGAGGCGTACGAGTGGCCCGAGGAGTTCTTCGCCGAGCGGGTGTGGGGCGTGCGCCGGCCCCGGCCCGACCGCGCCGAGCTGGCCGCGGCGGCCGAGGCCGTACGCCGGGCCGAGCGGCCCCTGATCGTCGCCGGCGGCGGGATCCGGCACAGCGAGGCCCAGGCGGCCCTCGCCGAGTTCGCCGCGGCCACCGGGATCCCGGTGGCCACGACCCAGGCGGGCAAGGGCGTGCTCCCGTACGACCACCCGGCCGAGGTCGGCGGGATCGGGCACACGGGGACGGCCACCGCGGACGACCTGGCCCGGGAGGCGGACCTCGTCATCGCCGCCGGGACCCGGCTGACCGACTTCACCACCGCCTCCGCGACCCTCTTCAGGAACCCGACCGTCCGGTTTATTGGCCTGAACCTCGACCCGTACGACGCCCACAAACTGGCCGCGCTGCCCCTGGTCGCCGACGCCCGCGAGGGGCTCGACGAGCTCCGGGCGGCGCTCGGCGGCCACCGGGTGGACCCCGCCCACGAGGCGGCGTACGGACGGCGCAAGGCGGACTGGGAGGCCCGCGTCGACCTGGCCTTCGCCGCCCCCGACGAGGACCTCCCGCCCACCCAGGCCCAGGTCCTCGGCCTGCTCGACGCCCTCGTCGACGACACCGACATCCTGATCAACGCCGCCGGCTCGCTCCCCGGCGACCTGCACAAGCTGTGGCGGGCCCGCTCGGCCGACCAGTACCACGTGGAGTACGGCTACTCCTGCATGGGCTACGAGATCCCGGCCGCGATCGGCGTCGCGCTCGCCGCGCCCGGCCGCCCGATCTGGGCGCTGGTCGGCGACGGGACGTACCTGATGAACCCGACCGAGATCGTCACGGCCGTCCAGGAGGGCATCCCGGTCAGGATGGTCGTCCTCGACAACCACGGCTACGCCTCCATCGGCGGCCTGTCGGGGGCGGTGGGCGGCGAGGGCTTCGGCACCGCGTACCGCTTCCGGGGGCCCGACACCACATACACGGGCGAGCCCCTCCCGGTGGACCTCGCGGCCAACGCGGCCTCCCTCGGGATGGCCGTGATCCGCGCCCGGACCGTACGTGACCTGCGCGAAGCCCTGGCCGAGGCCCGCTCGGCGACCCGTCCCACATGTGTCTACATCCAGACCCGAACGCCCGACACTGTGTCGGGCCCACCCCCCGCACAGGCGTGGTGGGATGTTCCTGTGGCCGAGACCGCGACCCGCAAGGCGGCGGCCGAAGCCCGTGAAGAGTACGACCGGCAAGCCGCGCAGCGACGTCGCCATCTGTGAAGGAGCAAGGCAAATGAAGACCGTCAACCACTGGATCGGTGGCAAGACCGTCGAGGGCGCGTCGGGCAACTACGGCCCGGTCACCGACCCGGCCACCGGCGTGGTCACCACCCAGGTCGCGCTCGCCTCGGCCGCGGAGGTCGACGCCGCGGTACAGGTCGCGAAGGAGGCCTTCCTGACCTGGGGCCAGTCCTCGCTGGCCGCCCGTACCAAGGTGCTGTTCGCCTACCGGGCCCTGCTGGACGCCAACCGCGACGCCATCGCCGAGCTGATCACCGCCGAGCACGGCAAGGTCCACTCGGACGCGCTGGGCGAGGTCGCCCGCGGCCTGGAGATCGTCGAGCTGGCCTGCGGGATCACCACGCAGCTCAAGGGCGAGCTGTCGACCTCGGTCTCCAACCGCGTCGACGTCTCCGCCATCCGCCAGCCGCTGGGCGTGGTCGCGGGCATCACCCCGTTCAACTTCCCGGCGATGGTCCCGATGTGGATGTTCCCGCTGGCCGTGGCCTGCGGAAACACCTTCATCCTCAAGCCCAGCGAGAAGGACCCCTCCGCTTCCGTCAAGCTCGCCGAGCTGATGACCGAGGCCGGTCTGCCCGCGGGCGTGCTCAACGTGGTCCACGGTGACAAGGTCGCGGTCGACGCCCTGCTGGCCCACCCCGACATCGCGGCCGTCTCCTTCGTGGGCTCGACCCCGATCGCCCGCCACATCCACACCACCGCCTCCGCCAACGGCAAGCGCGTCCAGGCGCTGGGCGGCGCCAAGAACCACATGCTGGTGCTCCCCGACGCCGACCTGGACGCGGCCGCCGACGCGGCGGTCTCCGCGGCCTACGGCTCGGCCGGCGAGCGCTGCATGGCGATCTCCGCCGTCGTGGCCGTCGGCTCCATCGCCGACACCCTCGTCGACAAGATCCGCGAGCGCGCCGAGAAGATCAAGATCGGCCCCGGCAACGACCCGACCTCCGAGATGGGCCCGCTGATCACGGCCGCCCACCGCGACAAGGTCGCCTCGTACGTCAAGGGCGCGGCCGCCCAGGGCGCCGACGTGGTCCTGGACGGCACCGGCTACACCGTCGAGGGCAACGAGAACGGCCACTGGATCGGCCTGTCCCTGCTCGACAACGTGAAGACCGACTCCGACGCCTACCGCGACGAGATCTTCGGCCCGGTGCTGTGCGTGCTGCGCACCGATACCTACGAGGAGGGCGTGGCTCTCATCAACGCCTCGCCGTTCGGCAACGGCACCGCGATCTTCACCCGCGACGGCGGCGCGGCCCGCCGCTTCCAGCTGGAGATCCAGGCCGGCATGGTCGGCGTCAACGTCCCGATCCCGGTGCCGGTGGGCTACCACTCCTTCGGTGGCTGGAAGGACTCGCTCTTCGGCGACCACCACATCTACGGCAACGACGGCATCCACTTCTACACCCGCGGCAAGGTCGTCACGACCCGCTGGCCGGACCCCTCGGACGCCCCGGCGGGCGTGGACCTCGGGTTCCCCCGCAACCACTGACACCGCGGCGCCACCCCGGAACGCGGAACCCCCGGCCCACCCTCACCGGCCGGGGGTTCCCGCCGTCCGGCGGCCGTCAGTGCGTGCGGGCCAGGTCCGGGGCGGGCTCCGGGCGGTCTTCGGACGTGGTCCGGCGGCGGCGCAGCACCCAGAAGGCGAGGGCCGCGCCCGTCAGGACCAGGGCCGCGCCCGCGGCGGGCCACGGGACGGCGACGAACTCGGCCGTGGAGCGCGAGGTGAGGTCCGGGTGGGCCGTGGCGCCGGCCGTGACGGTCAGCGTCACCCAGTCCAGCTGGGGGGCGTCCGGCCACGGCTCGGTCAGCTCGACGCGCTGGCCGGGCAGCAGGGTCAGCTTCAGTTCGCGGGACGGACGGCTGAACACCTCGCGTCCGAACAGGCCCTGCGCCGACAGTTCCACCTTCGGCTCGACGACCACGTTGCCCCGGTTCACCAGGGCGTACGAGACCGTGGCGCGGGCGTCCTTCACCCAGGGCAGCAGCGGGGCCGCGCGGCTGACCCGTACGTCCTCCACGCTCAGCCCGGGCGTCACCGGCCCCGGAACCCGGAAGTACAGCCGGGCGCCCACCGAGCGCTTCACCCCGACCTGGACCTTGCCCTCCTGCTGCACGCCCTCCACGGCCGTGTTCAGGGCCACGATCCCGCCGACGTGGTCGCCGGGCGTCGCGTCCGCCGGGACCTTCACCGTGAACGGGATGTCCTTGCGGCCCTTGGCCGGCACGGTCACGGTGGCCGCCGCCTCCGGCGCCAGCGCGATCCACGCGCCGACGTCCCCGGGCTTGGTCTCCACCGGCAGCAGGGCGAAGGCGCCGCCCACCGGGGTGTTCACCGCGTCCGTGGCGAACACCTGGAAGGTCAGGTCCTTGTCCGAGGAGTTCAGGATCGTCGCGCTGTCCTGGACGGTGGTGCCGGCCGCGCCCTGGTGGAAGAAGTAGGCGCGGTCGGTCATCGCCGCACCGGCGGCGGGCGTGGGGAAGACCCCCCAGGTGCCGTTGTCCGCCGCCGTCGCGGTGGTGGCCGGGAGCAGGCCCGCGCCCAGCAGCAGCAGACCGGCGAGCAGACCGTACAGAGAGGTGCGGGTGCGCATGGGCGGGGTCTCCAGTCGGCGCGGAAAAAGGGGGAAGGTGGTGGGGGGGCCGGGGGCCCCCCCCCCCACCCGCGCCGGCGCCGGCCGCCCCGGGGGCCGCCGCGCACGACGCGGCGCCGCCCCCCGCCCCGCCCCGCGCCCCGGCCG